>CAILBQ010000216.1 GCA_903832475.1 uncultured Acidobacteriota bacterium
GGAAGCGAGTGCCGGTGACCTTCTGCCGGGCAGTGTCGGGGTGGCTGACAAGCCGCCCCTCGTAAACCTGGTCCGAGATGAACCGGTTGACCTCCGGGTGCATCCGCCGCGTTACCCCCAGGAAAATGCCCCGGTCGGGCGGGATTGTAACGTGATCGCCCAGCATCCAGTCGAGGCAGGAGAGATTGGCAGGGGACGGGTGCGCCCCCTGGATTAGAGAGTGTCGGAATTTTCGTGTGAAGGCCATTACGATGCAATTGATGGAGGCATCCTATGGCGCGACGGAAACAACCAATTATTCCCGATCAACTGCTTGACCAGCTTTTGGCGGGAGCCGACCCGAAGACAGCGTTTGCGAAAGACGGGCTGCTTGATGAACTGAAGAAGGCGCTGGCCGAGCGGGCGCTGAACGCCGAGATGGATCATCATCTCGACAGCGAGGAGGAGGATGGACGCGCCAACAGCCGGAATGGCTATGGCCGGAAGACAGTCCTCACCGACACGGGCAAGATCGATTTGTCGGTCCCGCGCGACCGGCTGGCGACCTTCGATCCGCAGCTGATCGCCAAATATCAGCGGCGCTTTCCAGGCTTTGACGAGAAAATCATCTCAATGTATGCGCGCGGCATGAGCGTCCGCGAGATTCAGGGCCATTTGCGAGATCTCTATGGGATCGACGTCTCGCCTGATCTCGTCAGCGCCGTCACGGACGCCGTTCTGGAAGAAATCGCCGAATGGCAAAACCGGCCTTTGGATGCTCTTTATCCTCTGGTTTTCTTCGACGCCATCAGGGTCAAAGTGCGCGACGAAGGCACCGTGCGCAACAAGGCGGTTTATGTCGCCCTTGGCGTTCGCCCTGACGGGAGCAAAGAGATTCTGGGGCTCTGGATCGAGCAGACCGAAGGCGCCAAATTCTGGCTACGCGTGATGAACGAGCTGAAGAACCGCGGCGTCGAAGACATTCTGATCGCCGTTGTCGACGGATTGAAAGGCTTTCCGGAAGCGATCACGGCGGTGTTTCCGCAGACGCAGGTTCAGACCTGCATCGTCCACCTGATCCGGAACTCGCTGGATTTTGTCTCGTACAAGGACCGCAAACCGGTGGCGACTGCGCTGAAGCAAATTTACCGCGCCAAGGACGCCGGATCGGGCCAGGAAGAGCTGGAGAACTTCGCAGAAAGCCCATGGGGCCAAAAATATCCGGCGATCGCGCAATCCTGGCGGCGCCATTGGAGCGAGGTGATCCCGTTCTATGCATTCCCCGACGACGTGCGCCGGATCATCTACACCACAAACGCTATCGAATCTTTGAACGCAAAACTTCGACGCGCCGTACGAACGCGTGGACATTTTCCAACCGATGAAAGCGCGCTGAAGCTGCTCTTTCTGGTGTTGAACCTGGCCCAGAAAGAATGGAGAATGCCGCCTCGCGAATGGGCGATGGCCAAAGCGCAATTCGCCATCCTGTTCCAAGACAGGTTCAGGCTGAATTGATGAAACCGGCCCTTACACGGAAATCCTGACACTCCCATGACAGTCTGTATTGCGCGCGTGGCCAGGCCGAAAACCTGATCAAATTGCACAAGACCCAGTTGGCTTCCGATCGCACGTCCTGCCACTCGGCGCTCGCCAATCAGGTCCGTCTGGTGCTGCACACCGCAGCTTATTGGCTGATGCTCACCGTCCGGGACGCCATTCCAAAGGCGCGCGACCTGGCGAAGGCGGAATTTGCAACGCTGCGCCTGCGGCTTTTGAAAATCGCCGCCCGCATCGTCGAAACGGCCAGTCGCGTGCGTCTTGCCTTCGCCGCCGCTTGCCCAGAGGCCGACCTCTTCCGCAGCTTGCCCGCCGCGCTCATGCCCGCCGGACCATAGCCTACGGCGCATGCGCCCCCGTTCATCCAGCCAATCTCCTCCAGCGCGTCACCAAAGTTCGAACAGGCCAAAAAGGCGCAACGCGCCGAACAATTACGCACGACCAGCGGCGCAGACCTCGTCGCCATCGGCCAGGGAGGCAACTCGCGGTGAATAGATCAGGTTAGCTTCTGTCTTGCTTGCTACGACGCCGGGAAGGCCTTTATCATGCAGATGAGCAAGCCAGGCGGTGGCTTTGGCGTCACCTAGTTCGTGGCCGCGGCGCAA
>CAILBQ010000217.1 GCA_903832475.1 uncultured Acidobacteriota bacterium
ATCGTGGTGGCGACGCCCAACACCAGCCATGCTCCGCTAGCACACCAGGCGCTGGCTGCGGGCCGTCACGTTGTGGTGGACAAGCCGACCGGGATCACTGCCAGTGAAATTGAGGGGCTGATTGCCGCAACCGGACCCGACCGGATGCTGGTTCCGTTCCATAACCGCCGATTTGACAGCGACTTCCAGACGCTTCGCAAACTGCTACGCGAAGAAAAGCTGGGCACCATTGTCTCTCTTGAGTCCACCTTTTTGCGCTGGCGGCCGGCGGCTCGCGGCACCTGGCGGGATGACGGAACTGACGGCGGCGGGATTTTGCTGGACCTGGGAACACACCTGGCCGACCAGGCGATCCTGCTGTTCGGGCTGCCCTCCGAGGTCAGCGCCGAGGTGACGGCGGAACGGCCGGGCGGCAAGGTGAACGATTCTTTCAACATCCGGCTCTACTATCCGGGCAAGGTGGTGACGCTGGTGGCGAACTGCCTGACCGCGCTGCCACGACCGCGCTATACGGTTCGGGGAACCAAGGGCAATTTTGTGAAATGGGGACTGGATCCGCAGGAAGACCGGCTCAAGGAAACGGGCAAGGTGGAAGGCAGCAACTGGGGCGTGGAACCGTCGTCGGCATGGGGAACGCTGTCGGTCGATGTGGACGGGTCAATGGTTACGCATCCGGTGCAGCCGATTCCTGGCGACTACCGGCTGTATTATGCCGGAGTACGCGACGCGATTCTTGGCATCGCGGCGCCTCCGGTGCTGGCAACGGATGCCTTGCGTGTGGCGCAGATTCTGGAAGCGGCCGAACAGAGTTGGAAAGAGTCGCGCACCGTCACGCTGAACTGGTCAGAGTAGGACCAGGAAACTCATGCGGCCTTGGCGATGCGAGCGGGTTCTTCCGGGATCGGAGTGACGCGCTTGGCTGCCCACCACATGAGGATGGCGCCCGCAATGACCGATCCCAGGCTGGCCAGTTGCGCGTTCGATAAGCCGAACAGGACGTGCGGGTTGCGGCGGATAAATTCAACCAGGAAACGAGCGATTCCGGTGAGAAACAGGTACTCGCCGACGATGGCGCCGATGCCGTGGCGCTTGCCGGCCCGCCACCAAAGCCACCAGCCGATGGCCAGGCCGGCGATGCATTCATAGATGGGCGTGGGATGGACGCGCACTCCGGGAGGGGTGGGGTCGATGCCGTTGGGAAAGCCCATGGCCCAGGGCAGATTGCTGGGGATGCCGTAGTCGCCGTCGCCGCTGGTGAGGCAGCCGATGCGTCCGATGGCGTAGCCTACGGCAGCCGCGGGAGCCGCGAGGTCGAGGGTGCGCAGTCCGCCCAGGCCAGCTCCTCTTCCCTGCACCAGGAGCGCGATGATTCCGGCGACCAGGCCGCCGAACCAGGCGAATCCGCCGGTCGACCAAAGGACGGACCAGCCATCCATCTGAAATTCTGCGGGAGAGTCGATGACGTGCCAGAGTTTTGCGCCGACGATGCCGGCGACCACCGTCATGGCTACGATGCCCAGGGCGTCGGCCTCGATGTGGGCACGGCGGAAGCTGAAATGCATGACGACAGCGCCGCAGACGGTGGCGCACCAAAGCATCAGTCCGAAGGTGGGAATGTCGTTCGGCAGGAGGACGAAGAGCTTGCCAAAAAGAGGAAGAACGAGGTGACCGCCGAGATGGATGTAAGGCAACATGCTGTTTCTAGAGTACAGGGACGCGGCGGTGAGGGGACAGAGGTCAGAAAACAGGGGGCAGAGCTTTAAGGACTGGCTAGGTGCGGGGCAAGGCGTGGCGCTGGTGATTTGCCGGCGGTTTCCTGTTAGCTGGCCACTGTTCCCTTTACCGACGATTCCCTTCTCTGCCCCTGACGGGCGATACTGTTTTCATGTCCACCTATCAGGGGCTTGAAATTCTTCTTTCGCGCGAGCAGATTGCTGCGCGCATTCAGGAAATGGGCGCACAGATCAGCAAAGACCTGGTCGGCGAAAAGCTGGTGATGATTGGCGTGCTCAAGGGCGCGGCTCCGTTTTTGTCTGACCTGGCGCGGGCGGTTACCGTCGATGCCACGTTCGATTTTGTCGCGGTCAAGAGCTATGCCAAGGGCAGCAAGACTTCGTCGGGCGCGGTGAAGCTGATCAAGGATCTGGACGAGCCGATCGAGGGGCAGAATGTGCTGATCGTCGAAGACATCCTGGATACGGGTTTGACGCTCACCTATTTGCGCAAAGTGTTTCTGCAGCATCACCCCAAAACTTTGCGCATTGCGGCGCTGCTCGACAAGCCATCAAGGCGCATCGAAAAGATAGAAGCCGACTATGTGGGTTTTTCCATTCCGAACCTGTTTGTGATCGGGTTTGGGATGGATTTTGCAGAACGCTACCGCAATCTGCCTGACATCTGTCTCATGCCGCCAGACGTGCCGTAACCGGGGTATACTCCGTTTCCGGCCCCTTTTGCGTGCGCTGGGCGCAACCGGAGCTCAAGCTCGACCCGAAGGAGTACCAGGAGAATGCCGACACTATCGCACCTCCACGCCACGCAGGACAGCGCGCCATCTGCGGCGCTACCCAACAGCAAATTTGGATTCGATCCGGATGCGGATCTTGAATTCGACAACGGCTCCTTTGACGCTGCTGGTTTTGCGGCGGAAACCTTGTCGGACTGGCGCCGCATGGCCGCGGTGATCGACCATACGCTGCTGAAGCCGGAAGCGACGCGGACGCAGGTGGAGAACCTGTGCGACGAGGCGATTCGGTATCGCTTTGCGTGCGCCATGGTGAACCCGGTGTGGGTTTCGACGGCATCCGCGCTGCTGGCGGGGACGGGCGTTCCGGTGGGGGTGGTGATTGGCTTTCCGCTGGGGGCGACGCTGGCTTCGACACTGCGCCAGGAAGCGGCGGCGCTGGTGCGGCTGGGCGCGCGCGAATTGGACATGGTGATTTCGGTTGGGCAGTTGAAAAGCGGCGAGCATCATGCCGTAGAGCGGACGATCCGCGGGGTGGCCGAGGTTGCGCATCATCATGGGGCGCTGCTCAAGGTGATCCTGGAGACGTGTTTGCTGACGGTTGAAGAGAAGCTGCGAGCGTCGGAGATTGCCATCCAGGCGGGGACGGATTTTTTAAAGACGAGCACGGGGTTTTCGACGGGCGGGGCGACGGCGGCGGATGTGGCGCTGCTGCGCGGCGTGGCTGGGGCGCGCTGCGGGGTGAAAGCTTCGGGAGGGATTCGGAGCTTGGCCGATGCGAAGGCGATGCTGGAGGCAGGGGCGACCCGGATTGGGGCTTCGGCTTCGGTGGCGATTGTGCGGGAGTTGGGGGCGGAATAAGACGGGCGAAAGGCCGGACTTTCAACGCGATTCCCGATTTGGGATTCAGATAATGAAGACATCTAAGCCTTTTCGGCTTTAATGGCATTAGACTCAATCCAAGCGG
>CAILBQ010000218.1 GCA_903832475.1 uncultured Acidobacteriota bacterium
GTCAATGACCTGAATGCCCGCGAAGACATCGACGGCATCCTCCTGCAACTGCCGCTACCTCCGCAGGTCGACACAAAATTGCTGCTCGATTCAGTCCTCCCCGAAAAAGACGTCGATGGTTTTCACCCCGTCAATGCTGGACGTTTGCAGGCTGGCCGACCGGCGCTGGCTCCCTGCACGCCGGCGGGAGTGATCCAGATCCTCAAACGCAGCGGCATTCCCATCAGCGGCCAGCATGCGGTCGTGGTGGGACGCAGCGACATCGTCGGCAAGCCTGCCGCCATGCTGCTGTTGCAGGAGAATGCAACCGTCACTATCTGCCATTCCAAGACCCGCGACCTGGGCGCCATCACGCGCCAGGCTGACATTCTGGTCGCGGCGATCGGACGGCCTGGATTCATCACGCCGGAGATGGTCAAGCCCGGCGCAACGATCATCGACGTGGGCATCAACCGGGTCACCGATCTGGCTGAATTCGAGCGCTTCTTCGCAGGCGACGGGCGGCGCGCCGAAATCTTTTCCAAGCGCGGTTCGACGATAGTCGGCGATGTTCACCCCAAAGCCTTTGAAGTTGCCGGCGCGTATACGCCTGTGCCGGGCGGCGTGGGCCCGTTGACTATCGCCATGCTGATGTCGAACACGGTCCGCGCGGCGCGCCTGCGGCGAGGGCTCTAAAGCATGCTGCGCGTGGGACTTACCGGCGGCCTCGGCAGCGGCAAAAGCACCGTCGCAGGCCTCTTCCGCGAACTGGGCGCGCAGGTGATTGAAGCCGATGAACTGGGCCGCGCACTGATGGAGCCAAGGCAGGCCGTCTTCAACGAAATCGTGCGAGTGTTTGGGCCGGAAGTCGTCGATTCGTCAGGACGTTTGGATCGAGCGAAGCTGGCTGAACTGGCCTTCCGCGGCGGCCGGCTGAATGAATTGAATGCCATCGTGCATCCCGCCGTGATTCAGGCGCAGCGCGAGTGGATGGACCGCGTATTCGCAGAAAATCCGAATGCCGTGGCGATCGTGGAGTCGGCGTTGATTTTCGAAGTCGAGCGCGACGCGAGGGAGCGCGGCGAGTCGGAAGGCGTGCTCGCCGACTGGCGGCAGCGCTTTGACCGCATCGTGCTCCTCACCGCGCCGGACGAAGTCAAAGTCAGCCGTTACGTCTCCCGGCTTTCGCCGCGCGAATGGGATGAGCGAATCGCGGCGGACGCTCGGTCGCGGCTGGCTCGGCAGATGCGGGATGAAGAAAAGATCGCGCGCGCCGATTTTGTCATCGAAAACAGCGGAGACCTCGCCGGCCTGCGCCACAACGTCGAATTGGGCTGGCGGGCCTTGCAGGCGGGCGCAGAGCAAAGCAGCAACATTTCCGGCGCGTGAGAGTTATTAGAATGGAAGTGACGGCAAATTGCTGTCAGACAGAATGCCACGTGCATGCAAGACGAGGTCGGTTTGCATGCTGTCTTCATTGTGGCTGCTTGCCTTCTGTCTGACATCTGTTTGCCGGCTATCGCATGGCGTTTCTTGCACGCGGATTGCCGGCGATTGCAGGACTTGAGAAAGGCTTTTGAAAGCGTATGAATTTTCGTCGCGCACTGTTGATCGTGCTCCTGGTCGGTGGATTCTGGTACGTTACCGCGCACCTGCCCCAGGAGCTTGCCGGAACCCGCGCTGGAAGCTGGGCGGGCGAGCTTGCCGGGCATCTGCCGACTTCCGGGAACTCGCACTCCCCGCTGGAGTTGACCGAGGCGCAGGCTGCTCCGGCCTACGATTCGGAAGAGCAAAATAACATCGCCGTCTACAAGAAGGCTCTGCCGTCGGTGGTGAACATTACGTCGACGGCCATGACCTTCAACTTTTTCTATGGCCAGGTGCCGCAGCAGGGCCAGGGATCGGGTTTCATCCTGGACAAGGCCGGCCATGTACTCACCAACTTTCACGTGATCGCCGATGCCAACCGCATCGAGGTCATGACCAGCGACAAGCACCATTACAAGGCAACCATCGTCGCGTCGGACAAGGGGCATGACCTGGCTCTGTTGCAGATCAACGGAGCGAACCTGCAGCCGGTCACGCTGGCCAGTTCGTCGGACCTGGTTGTTGGCCAGAAGGTGTATGCCATCGGCAATCCCTTTGGCCTGAGCGGGACGATGACACGCGGGATCATCAGCTCGATCCGGTCGATTCGCGGGCCGGAGGGGTCGCCGATCGAGGACGCGATTCAAACCGATGCGGCGATCAACCCGGGCAATTCCGGCGGTCCGCTGTTGAATTCGAAGGGCGATGTGATCGGCATCAATACGTTGATTGCCACCGGCGGCGCGGAGCAAAGCTCGGGAATTGGATTTGCGATACCGATCAACACGGCCAAGGCAGTGGTGGATGATTTCACCAAGTACGGGCGGGTTCGCCGGCCCTCGCTGGGTATTGTCTCGCTGGCGGTCGATTCCGGCCTGGCTGAACAGATGGGGCTGGCGGCGGATTCGGGCGTGCTGGTGCAGAGAGTCGTTCCCAACGGAGCCGCCGATCGCGCCGGCATCAGGGGTGGAAACCAGCAGGCCTACCTGGGCAACATGGCGATTGTGCTGGGCGGCGACCTGATTGTAGCAATCGACGGACGGGAGATTCACGATACCGGTGACATCACCGAGGTGATGGACAAGCATCAGCCAGGGGATGTGATTTCAGTGACGATCTACCGCGGAAGAAAGAAGATGGTGCTGAAGCTGGCCTTGGGCGAAGGGCGCGAAGTCAGCACGTAAGGTTGGCCGACCTTGAATGGTTGTCCGCAGCATGGGAGGCCTTTGTGAAATCCCACATCTGCCGGCAAGGTACGCCGGCAGATATGGGGCACCCCGTGATTTGGGCCGGGATGGCATCCCACCTATGACGGTGAAACTGGCATGGATGGACAAAAAGCGAAAAGAAAGAGAAGTACCCCGGGGGGGTGGGGGGTACCCCATCCATGACGGTTGAACTGCCATGGATGGTTCACCCGGTTTTGGGGTTGGAATCCGAGTCTGAACTGGTTAGAACTTGACGCCGAAGCTGGACAGGAAGGCCTTCACGTCAGGCCAGACGGCTTTCAAGTCCACAGCGGTTTGAACATCGAGTGGGATGTTCAGGGGGTTGGCGGCGACGCCCGAAATGTCGAGCAGCGGTTTTTCGGTCGCCGAGATCAGCGTTGCCAACGCGGCGATGACACCGGGCGCGGCATTGACTGCGCCGTGCGCTTTGCCCAGCCATTTGAGGCAGTCTTCGGCTGCAATTTCGATTCCTTTTTCCACGTTCACCAGGATATTGGCCATTTGTCCTCATTCTGCCGGAGGACCTTGATCGGCCCGCTCCAGCGCGGCCAGGGTGCGTTCCGCCTCGACAGCCTCTTCCGGTTCGACACGTCAACAGGGGAGGGCTATGGAGTCGGCTGCCTCGCAGCAGGGCGCATTCCTGGCCACTTCTTAGGCTACGGGCGGGGAGAGAATTAATGTGCAATCGTGGGGATCTACTAAACGATTGAATCTAAGAAACTTACGTACGGGCTGAAACAAAAACTACTTGACAGGAATATGAGAAGGCTCGGCAAGGTCCGATTTTCGGACGTAGCGGCGGCCTTGCAGGGCATATTGGCCGGACAGGACGCGGCCGATGGCTTCTGGGTAGGCGATGTGTTCTTCGGCTAGGATGCGGTCGGCGAGAGAGTGGGCGTCGTCGGATTCAAGGACGGGGATGGCGCGCTGCAGGACGATGGCGCCGTGATCGAGCTGTTCATCGACAAAGTGGACGGTGCAGCCGGCGACTTTCGCGCCGTATTCGAAGGCCTGGGTCTGGGCGTCGAGGCCGGGAAAGGCAGGGAGCAGGGACGGGTGGATGTTGAGGATGCAGTTGGGAAAGGCGGCGATGAATTCCGGAGAGAGCAGCCGCATGTAACCGGCGAGAATGACCAGGTCGACTTCATGTTCGTTCAGGCAGGCGATGATTTCGGCGTCGTGCTCGACGCGCTTGCGGCCTTTGGATTCGATCAGTGCGGTGGGAAATTCGAGGGCGGCGGCGCGCTTGCGTCCGTAGGAGTCGGCCTGGTTGGAGATGACGATGGCGATTTCGGCGCCGGTCAATCTGCCCGCGTGGATGGCGTCGGCGATGGCCAGGAAGTTGGAGCCGCGGCCGGAAAGCAGGATGCCGAGCCGCTTCACGAGAAGTTGACCTTCTTTTCGTTGGCTTTATCGGCCTTGATGACGCGGCCGATGACGTGAAATTTTTCTTCGGCGCGGTTGAGCAGGGCTTGCGCCTTGCGGAACTTGTCGGCGGAAACGACGACGACGAGGCCGATGCCCATGTTGAAGGTGCGCAGCATCTCGTCCTGAGGGACGTCGCCGAGTTCGCGGAGATGTTCGAAGATGGGCAGGACGGGCCACGAGCCGAGTTCGACGTGGGCAGCGGTGTTCTTGGGGAGGATGCGGGGGAGATTTTCGGTGATGCCGCCGCCGGTGATGTGGGCCATGCCGGCGGCGAGGCCGGCGTTGGCCAGCTTTTGCGCGACGGAGAGGTAGCTGCGATGAACCTTCATCAGCGCGGCGCCGGCCTTGTCGTTGATGGGGCCGATGTACTGGCTGGACTTGTAGCCGGCGACTTCAAAGAAGAGCTTGCGGGCGAGGGAGTAGCCGTTGGTGTGCAGGCCGGTGGAGGGCAGGCCGAGGAGGATGTCGCCGGGAACGATGGTGGCTCCGGTGATGAGCTTGGACTTGTCGACAGCGCCGACGATGAAGCCGGCCAGGTCGTATTCTCCATCCTTGTAGAAACCCGGCATCTGGGCGGTTTCGCCGCCGATCAGCGCGCATCCATTGGCTTTGCAGCCGTCGGCGAGGCCGGTCACGATCTGCTCGGTCACCGACGGGTCGAGCTTTCCGGTGGCCAGGTAGTCGAGGAAAAAGAGCGGGACGGCGCCCTGGACGGCGATGTCATTGACGCAGTGGTTGACGAGGTCCTGACCCACGGTGTTGTGGATGCCGAGGTCGAAGGCCAGTTTCAGCTTGGTGCCGACGCCGTCGGCGGAGCTGACCAGGACGGGTTCTTCCCACTTCTTGGTATCGAGCTGGAAGAGCGCGCCGAAGCCGCCGATGCCGCCGAGCACGTTGCGGTTGAAGGTGCGCTTGGCCAGGTACTTGATGCGGTCTTTGGCGCGATCGCCGGAGGAAATGTCGACGCCGGCGTCGGCGTAGGTCACGGGCTTGGAGGGTTTCGGGAGCGTGGCGGGGACGGTCGCATCCGGAGAGGCGCTGGATGCGGGTTTGGGTGTGGCTTTGGGCAAGGTGTGCCTTCAAAAAATGAGGTGGGATACGGCGAGGAGAACAAGGCCGCAAAGCCCGATTCTAGCACCTGCCGTGCGGGCGGATGCGGCTTCGCCGCTGAGGCTCCCTTTGGTCGCCCTGGGTTGTGGCTGGGGAGCGGTGGTGGCGTCGGCGAGCCCTTTGTTGGGCGGCAATGCCGGATTTTGTGATTTTTCACCCTTAGCGGTGAGACTGCCAAGGATGGGGCACCCTGGTCCTCGCTTGCGGCTTGCTTAAAGGAAGTGGCTGCGTTCTGCGGGGGTGGGGATGGGGCAGGTGGCGAGGCGGCCGAAGAAGCGATAGCGCAGGCTGGCGATCTGGCGATAGCCGAGTTCGCGAAACGGGCGCGGAATGAGGCGGAGAAGCGCGGCGGCCATGGGCCAGGGTTGGGGCAGGGCGCGCAGGCAGGCGAGGACGGCGTTGGAGCGGACCAGCATGTCTTCGAGGGGTGTGCCGATGTTGCGAAGCACGACGATCGTGTCGGGTGCGGCCTGGGGTGGAACGATGCCATGCTCGGCGAGGAGCTGGACGGCTCTTGGATCGCTGTTGGCAGCGAAGCGGAGGCGGTCGCGGCGGTCGCGGCGCAGCATCAAGCGGATGGAGCGATTGCACAAGCCGCATTCGCCGTCGTAGAGAACGAGCAGGCGGCCTTCCAGTTCCTCAAGAGGGAAGGCGGGCGTGGGCGGATCGGACAGAAGGGCTTCGGCGCGGCTCATGGTGCGGGGCACATCCTCTCGGCTCAGCCTTTGGGCTTAGCATCCTGTTCGATGGTACGCGGAGGCGGGGGATTCGCGAGAAGCAGGCTGCAGGCTTTTATACTTGGGGCAGGTGATCAGGACATGAATGAAGAGGCAGGGAAGAGGGTTCACGAGAAGTCGCGGGCGCTGCAGTCGCGGGCGGAGTTGTTGTTTCCGGGTGGGGTGAACTCGCCGGTGCGGGCGTTCCGGTCAGTGGGGGGCGAGCCGCCGTTTGTGGCCAAGGCGCAGGGAGCGTACCTGTTTGACGCGGATGGGAACCGGTACCTGGACTACTTTGGCTCGTGGGGTCCGATGATCCTGGGGCATGCCTTTGCGCCGGTGGTGGAGGCGATTCAGAAGGCGGCGGTGGATTCGTCGAGTTTTGGGGCGTCGACGGCGGCGGAGGGCGACCTGGCCGAGCTGGTGATGAGCTGCTATCCGGCGATTGAGCGGCTGAGGTTTGTGAGTTCGGGGACGGAGGCGACCATGTCGGCGATCCGGCTGGCGCGGGCGGCGACGGGGCGGAAGCGGATTGTGAAGTTCGAGGGCTGCTATCACGGACATTCGGACGGGCTGCTGGTGAAGGCCGGGTCGGGGGTGGCGACCTTGGGGATTCCCGGGTCGGCGGGGGTTCCGGAGGAGATAGCGGCGCTGACCATGGCGTTGCCGTATAACGACTTAGCCGCGGTGGAGGCGGCGTTTGCGGCGCATCCCGATGAGATTGCTGCGGTGATCCTGGAGCCGGTTGTCGGGAATGCGGGTTGCATTGCGCCGGCGGAGGGCTACCTGGAGGGGCTGCGGCGGATTACGGCGGAGCGTGGGGCGCTGCTGATTGTGGACGAGGTGATGACGGGGTTTCGGCTGGCGCTGGGCGGGGCGCTGGAGCGGTTTTGCCTGGATGCAGATCTGGTCACGCTGGGGAAGATCATCGGCGGCGGGCTGCCTTGCGGGGCGTTTGGCGGGAAGCTGCGGTTTATGGAGATGCTGGCACCGCTGGGGCCGGTGTACCAGGCGGGGACGCTGAGCGGAAATCCGCTGGCCATGGCGGCGGGGATGGCGACGGTTGGGTATCTGAAGGAGCATGCGGCGCGAGTGTATCCGTATCTGGAGAAAACGGCTGCCGCGGTGGCGGATGGGGTGGCGGCCGAGGCGGCGGCGGCGGGGATTGCAGTGACGACGAACCGGGTGGGGTCGATGTGGACGTGGTTCTTTACGGGCGAGCCGGTGGCGGACTACGAACAGGCGGCGAAAAGCGATACCAAGGCGTTTGGGCGATTTCACCGGGCCATGCTGGAGGCCGGGGTATGGCTGCCGCCGTCGCAGTTTGAGGCGATGTTTCTGGGGACAGCGCATGGGGAGGCGGAGGTGGCGGCGACCTTGGAGGCGGCTCGGGGGGCGTTTGCGATGTTCTGAGATGTAGATCGAGGAAGAGCAAAAGGCAGCGGAGGTCCTTGGACTGCGTTCGGCGCAAAGCGTGCCAGGTCCACTGAGGATGCCTGACATTTTCCTGGGGGAGGGGAGAAAGCGAGCGCAACAGCAGATTCCCCTAAGGGGA
>CAILBQ010000219.1 GCA_903832475.1 uncultured Acidobacteriota bacterium
ACCGGCGACTTGGTATCGCGGGCGGCCTCCATGATGGCCTGAATCTGTTCCATGTTGTTGACGTTGAAAGCACCGACGCCGTATCCGCCCTTGGCGGCTTCGTCGAGCAACTGGCGCATTGAGACTAGAGGCATATGAGTTCTCCTTCTGTGTGCCCGAGCCTCGGGGCGGTCGTCGAATCCGTTAAGACTGGTCGCGGGCGAACATTCTTGAGGCGGCAAATCGGCAGCCTTGAGGCAGTGGGAGCAATCGTCCTTATGGTACCAGAGACTCTGCAAACGTCTGTGTGACGAATGCCTCTCGATGGCTGGCAGTTGGCTATAATCCCGAATCATTCTCCACGGAACTGCAGAAGAGCTTTTTTCATGACAGGGCCAGGTAGCGGCTCAGATCGGGGCAATCTCCAACGCAGAGAAACCGTCAACCATCCGCCCAATCCGTGCTAGTTTCCATTGATCAGTCCGCGGAAGGGCGGAATCCCTGACGGTATTAAGAATGGCGAGAGCAGCACTGAGAAGATAGCCGTCGTTGCAGGAAGATTTGCCGACGCCAGCAGAGTTATTGGCGCCGCCGCCAAAGTCCTCCTGCTTCAACCAAAATGTCACTTATTTAGATTTGGACGTGGACCAGCTCATCTTGCGACTTAGTTTGGACCGCAAGCGAAAAGGCCAGCCCGCTGAGAGCAGGCCGGCCCGATGTTAGTTCCTGGGGAAGTTAGTAGCGTCCGCCGCCGCGTCCGCCGCGATCGTTTCCGCCGCGTCCGCGTCCGCCGGCGCCGCCGCCCGAACCGCCCTTTTGCGCCTGGAAGCAATCACGACAGAAGACTGGACGATCACCGCGAGGTTCAAAGGGAACTGTTGTTTGTTGTCCGCAGCCGGAACAGACGACTGCTGTGCCGGTGCTGGCGCGCGAGCTATAACCGCCGCCCCCGCCGCCATAACTGCTGCCGCCGCCGGCATAACCACCGCCGCCGCCTCCAGCTTGGTCAGCCTTCTTGGCCTGTCTGCACGGCTTGCAGCGCTTCGGCGTCGAATATCCACGCTCTTGAAAGAACGTTTGGTCAGCAGCAGTAAATGTGAATTCCCGTCCGCAGTCGCTACAGGTAAGTTGCAGATCTCCAGCCATGGTGGTTCCCCTTTTTCAGTTTGTGAAAAACCCGTAGACCTCGCGGGTACAGATAGTCTACGCGCTTTGTGGCGCTGTGACCCGAAATCGTTTCATCGAAATTGCAAGCGATCTTTCAATTTTCCGTAAATCACTGCGTTCGGAGGCAGACGCGAAGGTAGAAGCTATCCCCTTGCTCGAAGCCCGGCCAGTCCGGCCAATACGATGAACAAAGTCTTCCGCGACTTTCGGGATATCGTAATTGACCACGTGAGCTACATGGGCCACGTCGATCCCGCGAGCCGCAACATCCGTGGCAACAAGGATGCGATGACGACCTTCTGAGAAACTCTTCAATGCCTGATTACGCTGTGCCTGCGAACGATCGCCATGTATCTGCGTCGCCGAGTGACCAGAGCGAACCAGCCGGGTAGCCACGCGATCTGCACCGTGCTTGGTGCGCACAAAGACAAGAAAGCTGCCCTCGCCCGAATCAAGTAAGTGCTCAAGGAGCTCGTGCTTGCGGTCCTGTTCGACTTCAAACGTTTGTAACTCGACATTCTCACAAGGCTTGAGAACAGAACCTATTTCAATACGCACCGGATCCGACATATATTCACGAACAACTTCGCGAATCTGCGCGTCCAGCGTAGCTGAGTAACAAAGCGTCTGACGGCTCTGCGGCAGCATGCTGGCGATGCGCCGGATGGCAGGCTTGAAGCCCATGTCCAGCATGCGATCGACCTCATCGAGAACCAGTATCTGCACCTGGTCCAGCTTGACCAGTTTGCGCTTCAGATAGTCTTCCAGGCGGCCTGGCGTGGCTACAATGAGGCGTGCGCCGCGACGGAGCAGTTGCAGCTGCGGACCCTCGGCCATGCCACCGACAACCAGGGCAACAGAATGCGTAGGCGTCGTGTTGAGGCTGCGGTAAGCTGCCTCAACCTGCATCGCAAGTTCCCGCGTAGGTAAAAGGATCAGCGCAGTCGCGCTGCGCGAATCCGTCTTGGCCAGCTTTTCAATGATGGGCAAAAGAAAGCTGAGCGTCTTTCCAGTGCCGGTTTGCGCGGTAGCGAGAACGTCCTTGCCTTCGAGCGCGGGCGGAATGGCGCCGGCCTGCACGGGCGTAGGGGTAATAAAGTTGAGGGCGGCGATGCGCTTCTTGAGCGCTTCGGAGATGTTGAATTCGGAAAACTGAGTCACTGAGTCCTTATATAGGCCCGCATACAGTCCTGCTCATGGAGCAAGGGCGCTGTACGGCCTTGAGCTTGCTCCCTGCGGCGGCTTCAAGCGCCTGGGAGAGTCACAAAATATGCGTAGTGGAGTACCGACGAGGAATGAATCTCTATGGTTGAGGGGAAGTGATGAACTCAACCCGGCTCTGCCGCACGCTGCCTCAGATCGCGGAGCACACTGCTCCATCGACCAACTGATCCGCTCGAAATCGATACTACGGAGCGGTTACGCTGAGGGCTTGGGGAAATGCTTTGCGGGGCAGTCTAGCCTTGATGGACACTCGATCACCTTGTCAACATTGACCTAGGTTCGGATCCAAAATCTCCAGGCGAAGACTTGCCGGAGAGCGAGAATGGCTCACAACCAAACAACTGAGCGCAACTTAAGACTAGCACAGTTAACGATCTTGTCAACATGCATGCGCGCTGTGGGTACGAACATGTAACGCTGCCTCCAACCGCGAATCATCATTTCTCGACAACCGATGGCACTCCGCCGCCCAGGATTGGAGCGATAGCCGTCTCTGGAGTCATACTGACGTCATGCGGATCTCGCAACGGCGCTCACTTCCCCAAATTGGCTCTCAGGCTCAGCCTTCCCTCTTTTTTGCAATCCTGTGGATGGCTGCCACCAGTCTCGGTGCCCAGACCCCCGTCGACGCCTTTCACTGGATCAGCTTCCACGACCCCAAAGACGCACCGACGGTGCAATGGGTAACCAACTCCCTCCAGACCGAGAAGTGGACAGAAATCCGCGAAATAGGCGTCCAGTGGGATGCAGCCCTGGTCATCACTTCCGAACGGAAGACGCCGCAATCCGCCCCTCCGCAAGACATCTATACCGTCTGGAATGTTTCCCTATCCAAGCACGAGGCGCAGCCGCTCTTTCACGGCGCCAACCCCCGCATCCTCAACTGGACCACGTTCGGTGGCCCCAATCTTCCCGAACTTGGCCTCATCTACGACGACTGCGCCGACTGCCAGACGCCCTCCATGTTCTTCACGGCTGTCTACTACAACATCCGCGACCATGTCTGGCGTGCACGTTGGGTTCGCGGCGATCAAACCGCACCGATATGGACAAGCAATGTTGTCGAAGGAGTAACCCACCAGCAGGTCTATGGCGTCCTCACCGAACCGAACGGCCGCCAGGTCCTGGGCACCTGGAGTCACTTCGACTACGGAAAATCCAAGCCCGCGCAAGACTTCCTTTTTGAATACAGCGTCGACCCTGCCAGCGGTCTGGACCAGACTCAGGCCCTCGGCGAAAAACATGGCGACGAGATGAAACTCCGCCTCTGCCACGCCAACCCAGGTCAAGCAGATCCGCTCTTGGCCCCCCTGGCCCGCGGACAGGATTTCGAGCTATGTCAGCAACTGGCTGGCGGCAAACCTGCCACTCACACCGGCAGAAAGCCGATTACCACTCCGCCCGCCAACAACCACGGACGCTCCGTACCGCCCGGATCCAAGAACTGAAGAGCGCCCCGCAATCTATGGCGCAGTGAGAACCCGAATCGAAACCAGATTGCGCACCCACCGCGCCGGCCGCTTCTCTCCCGTCGCCACCAGCTGAAACGGGCCCGTGTCGGCAAGCGTCTCAACGCCCAGCCTGTCCGCCACAATCACCGTGCCGTCGTGAACATCCGGGCTTACCTCGCCCAGCGAATACACCACCTGGTAGCCATCGGCTCCTTCGGCCACCAGGTACAGGCGAAAGTCCTTGCCATGCGGCTTGTCCGGCACGCCCACCTTCGTCAGCAAAGTCGACAGCAGAACGCCTGCATAGTGTTCGTTTGCCTTGGTATGACCGTTCACTACGTCGATCGCATGATGGTCGAGCGAGGCCAGGTCCTGCAGCGTATATTTCTGTGACGTTTCGCCGAATGTAACAGTAAGAACATTCGCTGGTCCCTTCTTCGCCACAGCCGGGTGATCCATTTTCATCGGGGATGGCGGCGTGGGCGAATCCTGCGCCACCGCTCCCAACGCCAGAGCAGCACATACAACCCAGAAGAAAATCAGAGTCCGATATACGAAGCGGGTAGACATCGCGGTTACCTTTCGCCATCCATCGTATACTGGGCGTATGTCGATCGTGCGCAACATCGCCGGGATTGCCAAAGGTATGAGCATCACCTTCAAGGAGATGCTGGAACCGACTCAGGTTGAGAACTATCCAGATGGCCCGGGGCCACTGCGCGGCGCCAAATTCGAGCCGCGCTTTCGCGGCGCCCACGAGTTACAGCGCGATGAAAACGGCCTGGAAAAGTGCGTTGCCTGCTTCCTTTGCGCGGCCGCCTGCCCTTCCAACTGCATCTTTATCGAGGCAGCCGAAAACACCGCGGAGCAACGCATCTCGTCCAGTGAGCGCTACGCCAAAACGTACAACATCGACTACAACCGCTGTATCTTCTGCGGCTATTGTGTCGAGGCGTGTCCTACCGACGCAATTACCCACGGCCACGGTTTTGAATTGGCGACTCTGAACGCTACGAATCTGGTCATGCGCAAGAGCGACATGCTCGTTCCCATTTCTGCACTCACCGCTAAGTAGCCATGAGTTCCGATAAGCGCGGGATGAGTCCTGCTCGCTCTGTTGGCCGAGGCTCAAGATCCTGTCTGCTCAACCGTGTGTAAAGCCGTGGTCAGATTTATACAGTGTCTATGCGCCCTGTTTTGTTCACATAGGCCGAGCGTCGATTGTGGCAGCGGTAAGGGGCAAAACATCCCATTCAGAAATCTGTTTGATGGTGCCGAAATCCCTCAGCGTTCTCCTGTCCGCAGTCGATATCCTCAAGTGGGGGGCTGAAACAGTCGGCGGAGGACGGGGAATCCGCTCGAAATCAGCACAGCGTTGCGCGGTTCTGTGGAGCCTCTCCTTGTCTGTCGAACCCGAAGGATAAAAGATATTCGCTAATCTGGTGTGGCAGATTTACGCTCTTGGTTAGCGGGCTCAAGGCTAAATCAGTTTCACCGAATCCCCGGTTTGGCCGCGGAAATTCTGACGATCGGTATCCGGCTGAAAATCTGTGGCCTGGAATCGGAAGTCAGTTGCACATTGGTCGTTTGCCGCGAACCCTGCGTGGCATGATCATCAACAGTTGGAAAGCCGGCAGGCGCGGGGAATGGGATGAGGTCGACGATGATGAAGGCCGCAGGCAGCCGAGCAGGAGTGCACATCCCAGTCAATCGTTCGTTTGAACGCGAATTGGCCATGCTCGAAGCGATGGCCGGCCAGCCTCTCGACTCGGAAGGCATCGAGCGAGTCAGAAAAGCTCTCACTCATGAAAACAACTATCTCGTTGCCAAGGCGGCGCGCCTTGTCGCCGACAATGCGCTGCTCGCCCTCATGCCTGAAGTCAGAGCGGCATATGATCGCTTCTTTGACCGGCCAGTCACCACCGACCCTCAGTGTTGGGCGAAAAACGCACTCGTGAAGGCGCTGGTCACCCTTGAGTGTCGCGATGCGGCCGTCTACATGCGCGGGCTGCGCCATACCCAGGAAGAGCCTGTCTGGGGCGGAAACTCAGACACAGCCGGAACACTTCGAGGAATCTGCACCCATGCTCTGGTCCTCTGCGATGGCCTCGGCGAAAATCAGCTCCTCGATATTTTGCTGACTCCTCTTTTGGATCATGACAAGACCGTGCGCATGGAGGCTGCTCGCGCTATCGGTCAGGTTGGCAGCGAAACCGCCGCATTGCTTCTCAAACTTCGCGTCATGCTGCGTAAGGACGACTCCGAAGTGATGGGAGCATGCTTTTCCTCTTTGCTGGGCATGGAGCGCATTGACCGCAAAGCAACGATCGCTCTCGTGGCAGATTTTCTCGACGACGGTGAAGAAGCCGCGGCGGAGGCAGCCTTTTCTCTTGCGGAAACACACGATCACGCCGCTCTGGATGCCTTGATTGCCAGACGCCGTATCGGCACGGATGCCTGGTTCGGATCCGTATTGGACAATGCGATTGCCTTGACTCGCCTGCCGGAAAGCATGGAGTTCCTGCTTCAGGTAATTGCCGAAGATCCTCGGCAGGCAGCCTCGGCCTTGGAAGCCATTAGCCGCGTTTACCAATCGCCAGATGTCCGCTTGCGTGTCTTGCGGGCCGTCGAAAAGGCTGAGTCCGAACGCGCACAACAGGCATTTCAAAAGTTTTTTCCCGAAGACCGCATCCACTCAACTCCGGAATAAACCGCAAGCCGCGCATGCCGCAGTCGTTGACCCCACATCGACCGGAGTGCTACAAGGGCTGAGGCGCGGCAGAGATATTCCTGCACCGCGCAATGAGGCGACGCGATGCGAGTTCGATGCTGCGGCATGTTGTTTGGTCTTGTTGGGTTGTTGACGGGATGTGGAGGAGCAGGAGCTTCAAACCCCACATCGCCAACACAAACCCAGGTTGCCGCGCCAACCGTATCGCTCAAGGCTGCACAGAATGGCGCGCAGATCGTCTCGCTGAGTACCACTACCTCTGGCGCCACCATTCACTACTCAATCGATGGCAGCGTACCTAATGCGAATTCGCCCGTATATCTAGCGCCGTTTCTGGTTGCCGGCACCCAGACCCTGAACGCCTATGCTACCGCTTCCGGAGACAAAGACAGCTCCGTCGTCAGCAAGGCGTTCACCGTGAGTATTCCATCGGGTACGCTCGTTTGGAGCGACGAATTCTCCAATACGAGCGGCAGCAGCCAGCAGCCCGATCCTGCCATCTGGACGTATGACACCGGCAACAGCGGCTTCGGAAACCAGGAACTGGAAAATTACTGCGCCTGGGGTTCAAGCACCACACCCTGCAATCCAGCTCAGCCCAATGCGTATATCGGCCTGGATAACGTTCTTCACATCGTTGCCCAGCAAACATCGGCCGGGGTTTACACATCGGCCCGCTTGAAGACCCAGGGCTTGTTCAGCTTCCAGTACGGTCGCATCGAGGCCCGCATGCAGCTTCCCGAGTCGCAAGGGATGTGGCCTGCCTTCTGGATGCTGGGCAACAACATCACCACCGTTGATTGGCCCGCTTGTGGAGAACTCGACATCATGGAGCACATCGATGGCAGCAATCCCGCCAACGAGGGCTTCGACTGGGTTCAGGGCTCGATCCACGGGACCGGCCTGAACGGCGGAACTCAATACCATCCAACCGGTTTCTCGGCGACCGCCTGGCATACCTACGGCATGATTTGGACCAAGGGCGAGATTCAGTACTACATCGACAGCCCGACTAACATCTACGCCAGCTTTCCTGCCAGCGCGCAGCAGGGAACGTGGCCCTTCGACA
>CAILBQ010000220.1 GCA_903832475.1 uncultured Acidobacteriota bacterium
GATCATGCCGGTGAACCGCAAGTGGAACATAGCCGCCGTACTCGACGCTGTCCGAACGATTCCATTCCGGCCGCGAGAACGGGTCACGTTTGAATACGTGATGCTGGGCGGCGTCACCGATCAGCCGGAACATGCTGACGAAGTGATTCGCCTCGTGCGGAAGGCGAATCTGCCCGCGATGGTGAACTTGATTGCGTGGAATCCAGGGCCGGGAATCGCCTACAGCAGCCCCAGCGCGGATTCGGTGAGTGCCTTTCAGAAGCGTCTTCTGGCATCAGGAATCCAGACCTATGTCAGGCGCCCGCGGGGCCGCGACATATATGCAGCGTGCGGGCAGCTGAAACGGACAACGGAAGGGGCGGCATAACAGCTGCCAACTCCTGTCATGCGCTTCCCACGCAGTCGGCGCAGAAATGAAAGCGAACCAACGGAGTCATGGTCCGCTAAACTATGCCGCCGAGTCTACGTCGCCTACTTGCTTTTGGGCTCGATGGGCTTCACGCTTCCGCAGTCGGCGCTCTTGAAAGTGGAAGTGGATTCCGACGTCCATTCGATAGGCTTTGTGTTCGGTCCCATCTGCATTTGGCCGGTAAAGTGAACTTTCCCCGTGCTGTGTTCGCTATCGACCCATGAATAAGCTACGGTCCCTTTCCCTGAAAAATGGCCGGAGCAGACCATTTCCGCGGTCATGCCGTGATCGCTTTTCTGGACGTTGGTGACTTGGCACTCATCCCGGTTGTTGGCCATGGGAGCGCCGTACTTGTCGATCATGGCCTGGGTGACGCAGACCTGATTGGTGCGTGGCCCGCCCATGGCTGCCGGAGGCGCCATTCCATTGGGCATGGGCGACTGCTGCCAGGTCATGGTCGAAGTGATTTCATACAGGCCCGGTTTGCGGGTTTGCGCCCAGGCAAAGACAGCCGAGACGAGGACGAGACAGAGCAGAGAGACAAAGAATTTCAGCGAACCCTGGGTCTTGCGCATGCGTTCTCCCAACTGGAATGAGCACCCGGGCGATGCTTGATGAAGCCTTGAGGCCTGACACCGGTTCGAATGCTGCTGGCGGTTCGCAGAAACTCTACTCGATCAGCGGGAGGAAGGGGAAGCAGATTCTTGAGGAACTCGCGCGCCCAGGCGGCCGAGTTCCATCAGGGCTCCCGTAACGCGGTCGCCGGCATGTCGGAGAACGTCGCCTTCTGATAAGAAATTTCCTACAACGCACTTCACGCCCATGCTTTCGACGCGATCAATGTCGGGCTGGATGGGCACGGCCCCTTCCGCGGCATAACGCAGCAGCATCTGCGCGGAAACTGGCGCGGTGTTGATGATCGCGTAGTCAAAGATGGGCGCCCCGGCGTGCTCGTAGATGCGTTCAATGTGCTGCGAAGCGCTGAGGCCGAGGCTCTCGTTGGCTTGCGTCATCAGGTTGCAGATAAAAACACGCAGGCCGCGGGCCTTGGCAATCGCTTCAGGAATGCCGTCCACCAGCAGATTTGTGATGAGCGAGGTGTAAAGTGAGCCTGGCCCTAGGGTGATCAGGTCGGCTCCCTCCAGGGCGGCGATCGCTTCAGGAAGCGGCGACGCATTGGGTGGGTCGAGCATGAGTTCCACGATGCGGCGCTTGCTTGCGGTGATGTTTGTTTCGCCGCGGACCAGGCTGCCATCGTCCATACTGGCTACCAGGGTCGCGTTGGCCGTAGTCACGGGATAAATACATCCACGCGTTGCCAGGATTTTCGAAGCGAGCTGGATGGCCTGACCGAAGTCGCCGGTGATCTCCGTAAGCGCAGCGACAAACAGATTGCCGAAATTGTGACCTTCCATATCGCCGCCCGAGCGGAAACGGTGGCGGAAGAGCTGGCTGAGCAAGTCTTCTTCTTCGCTCAGCGCCACCATGCAGTTGCGCAAATCCCCAGGAGGCAGCATGTTGAAGCCCTTGCGCAGCCGGCCGGAAGAGCCTCCATCATCGGTAACCGTGACCAGCGCGGCAAGATCTGTGATCAAGCTGGGGTCCGTGTCGGCGTTGGCGATCTTGCCCGGGACGGCAACATGCTTGCGCAGCCCGCGCAGCAGCGTGGACAGGCCTGTACCCCCTCCAATGGCCACAACCCGCAGGGGTACTGGCGCTGTGCTGAAGTTCGAGGTACTCAAGCAGCCTTCTTTCCAGGAGAGCGATGAGAGCGATCCACGCGGCGACTGTCCGCACTACGGCAAATCTGCCACGTCACGGCCCGCTACGGTGTCTCTGGATAGAGTAACTCCGTGAACCGCGGGTCATCCACCATGCTCTGGAAATCAGCGTCGGTCCTGGCCTGCAAACGGTTTCGCGGGTTGCCGTCGATGGCGCGGGAAAGGTGCTCCAGGCACTCCTCCGCTTGACCCGTGATCGCATCCAGTACGGCCAGCCCGTACAGCGCATAGTCGGCTTCGGGATAGCTCTGAAGGATAATCTGAAACTGGTCCCGCGCCTCTTCGTAATAGTCGGTATTGAGCAGCGAGACAGCGTAGTCGTAGCGCTCCTCGGGCGTCTCAAAATCCAGCTTGGTCTTGTCCATCTGCCGATGGCACGCGCTGATGTACATACGGCAGCGCTCGGCCAGCGCGGGCGCTGCGCTTCCCACCAGCTTTTCGAAAGCCAATACGGCCTTTTCAAACTTGGCCTCCTGCATGAGCTGTACAGCCGCCTGGTAATGCTGCAAGAGAAGCGTATCGTGATGTGCCGCGGCTGGGCCGCTTCGGGAGGAGGTCGGCGGAGCTACCCGTCTGCGAGTTGACAAAGGTGTTTTAGCCTCAAACGTCATGGTCTATCGGCGAGCCAATCAATCCTTAGAGCGTCGTTGCCAACAAGATGAAGAACCGCTTTGAATCTGATTGTAGCTTCAGGCCATTGTTATACGCAGAACCCCGTCCCGCGTCAATGGGCGTACGTCCGCGGGACGAATCTGGGAGATAAACGCCGGCACCGCGGGAAGAAACACTAACCAAGAGAAACGTCCTCGTTCAGGCGGTAGACGGCCGGATTCAGGGCCGGGTCGTTGTACATTTTCAGTTGCTGGTAAAGCTTGAAGCGGCGGCTTCCAGCAAGGGTCTGTGCCCACAGGCGATCGAGGCAAGCCTCCAGGTCACCGCGCTGCTCCATCAGAATACAAAGACGCTGCAGGTTGCGTTCCACGTGGTCGCAAGAGGCATCGGAGCGCGCCGTTTCTTCGCGTGTGTGGTAAATCTTCAGCGAAAGGATCGAGAGTCGGTCGACGATCAGGCCTGGTGATTCGGAGTGCAATTCGGCTTCAGGATTGGGCAGGCCCGCTGCGGACAGGTGGCCGAGCAGAAAGCGATCGACTTGCTCTGACAGGTCGTTGCGGCGCTGATTGGTTTCATCGATTCTGCGTTTGACGCGGGCCAGAGCGGCATCGCCGGCGTTTGGAGTGCGGGCGGCATCTTCGGTATGCCACAGCTCAAAGTTGGCCAGGTGCTGCCGCGCCACAAGCGACGCGAAGGGATCCTGGGGAGCACGCCACGTCTCAATCGCCTCGTCGTGCCAGCGTGTGGTCAATTGGTCGTGAAGCGGCGCTATGTCGAGAACGGAGATGTCGAAATTCAGCGGCATTGTTCCACGAAGCTTCCTGTCTGAACGAGTGTATCGTCTCGGCCTCGACGGCGTCGGACTCAAGTGTGTACCCGGGTTATGGTAGAACTATCCACATTTCGAGAGCGAACATGTTTTCGCTCGAACGTTCCATCAGGAGAGTCCCATGTCGCACCCGGCCGAACGATTTCTTTGCATGTCCAGCTACGAAA
>CAILBQ010000221.1 GCA_903832475.1 uncultured Acidobacteriota bacterium
GGGGGTGTCGGGCGATCCGGTGAGCAGGTTGTCGACGGTCTTGGGGAACCAGGGAACGCCGACATGGTCCTTGATGCGCTGGATCACTTCGCCGGCGGTCAGCGGACCTTTTGCACCTTGGCTGGTAGGGGTCTGGCCCAGGGCGCTCCCCGCCATCAAAACGCTGCCTGCGGCAATCAACTCACGTCGCGTAAATGCACTCATGAGCCAACATCATAGAGGAACGGCACGGGTGAGGTAACGCCGGACGCATTCCCAATGGGCCATGGCGCGGGGCCGGTCACTGGTATACATTGGACGCCAATGGACCCCAGCCTAAATAGCAGTCTGGAATTTCAGATCAATGAACTGCGCAAGCGGGTCTATTGGCTGGAAGAGACGCTGAAGCGTCACGGCATCCAGGTGCTCGCTGAGTTGCCGCGAGCGGAGAGAGCATCCGAACCTGCCGTCATGGCGCACGTTCCAGCGGAGATGCAGACGACACCGGCGCTGCCCTTCGAAGAGCGCCAGCCAACATTTTCAGCGCAGGATGCTGCAGCGGTTTTGCCGACGCGGCCGGACGGTCCGAGCCTGGAGAACCGCATCGGGTCGCAGTGGTTCAATCGCATCGGGATCCTGGCAGTGCTGATCAGCGCGGCTTGGTTTCTCAAGCTGGCCATCGACAATCACTGGATCGGGCCGCTGGGAAGGGTGCTGATCGGGCTGCTGGCGGGCGCCGGGTTGATTGCGTGGTCGGAGCGGTTCCGATCACGGGGATACGATGCATTTTCCTATTCGCTGAAAGCCGTGGGCAGCGGCGTTTTATATCTTTCGCTGTGGGCCGCATTCTCGCTGTTCCATCTCCTACCTTCGTCGGTGGCGTTTGCCGCCATGATCCTGGTGACCGCTTTCAACGGCTTCATGGCGTGGACGCAGGATGCCGAGTTGCTTGGTCTCTACGCGATTGCCGGCGGCCTGAGCACGCCGCTGCTGCTTTCGGAAGGCGGCAATCATGAAGTCACACTGTTCAGCTACCTCTTCATGCTGGATGTCGCGGTGCTGGCGCTGGTTGTTCTCAAGCCTTGGTCACGGCTGCTGTTTGCCAGCTTCCTGGGAACGATCTTTTTTTTCGCGGGGTGGTGGGCCGAGTATTACTCCCACTCGCAGGCGGGACGCACTTCTGTCTTTCTGACGTTATTTTTCCTGGTTTTTGCGTTTGCTCCGCGGCTGATGAAACTGCGCGGAGGCGCTGAGGGAGAAGACACAGCGTCAGTGTCCTCGCATCCCTCGGCTTGGGACAACCTGTCCGGAATCCTTTTGCCGCTGATGAATGCTTCGCTAGCCTTTCTGGCCTTCTACACCATCGTCGACGAAACGGTGGCCCCTTGGCTGGCGGTAGGATTTGCAGCGTTTTACCTGGGGATGCTGCGTCTGCCTGAGCAGGGTATCCTGCGCCGCAATCCTCCTCTCCTGTCTGGCCTATACCTGGCCACGGCTGTGGTCTTCCTGACCATCGCGATTCCGTTGAAGGCGCATGGCCGTTGGCTCACTATCGGCTGGCTGGTGGAGGGTGCGGCCATGCTTTGGGTTTCGCGACGGGTGGGGTCGGCGCTGCTGCGGGTGCTGGCGGTTCTCTGCCTGCTGCTGGGACTGGGTGCGCTGGCCGTCGTGAATCCCGCGGCTTCGTTCACCCCGGTCTTCAACCAGCGATTTGGCACCTACTGCGTGGCCATCGCCGCGCTTGCCTTTACCGCGTGGCTGGCCAGGCGCAGCCATGACGAGCTTGCTCAGGACCAGCAGCGCCGGGACGAGGAAAACATGGATGGCACGCTGCCCTGGATCACGATTGCCCCGGCCGCGCTGCTGCTGGTCAACGTGCTGGTCCTGTGTGCACTGGGTTGGGAGATCCATTATTACTGGTGGTACCTGAGATGGACGGGTGACGAGGGGCTGCTGCGCGACTGGCGCATGTATGCCCACTTCAGCTACTCGGGCTTGTTCATGGTCTTCGGCGCAATTCTGCTGGCCGTCGGCTTCTGGAAGCGCTCGGCATTTGTGCGCTGGCAGGCGCTGGTGCTGATGGCATTGGCCATCGGCAAAGTTTTCCTTGTGGACATGAGCGAGCTCAGCCAAGGTTATCGCATTCTCAGTTTCCTCGGCCTCGGCGTGTTGTTGCTGGGAGTCAGCTTTGTCTACCAGCGCGACTGGCTGAACCTGAAGGCGCGTCCAGCACCGGCTGAACCGGCGCGAGATACGCGCACGCCATGAAACTTGTGCTGTCTCTTCTCGCGCTGATGATGTACGCCGCACCCGCTGCGGAGATTCGCCATTTCCAGTATCAACGGCCGGTAGATGCGGCGGTAAAGACCGCCGGGCAATCGTGCCTGGCAATCGATCCGGCCATCTATCCGCATGCGGAACAGCAGATTGCCGACCTGAGGCTCTATCACGATGGAACCGTAACTCCGTATGCACTGCGCTCGGCGGCCTTGCTGCGGCAGAACGATCAGACAATCTCTCCAGTCAACCTCGGAGTGCAAGGCAGCAACGTCGTCTTCGACGCGGCCATGCCTTTGGGCACATACGGGAACGTGTCTCTCGATGTGTCTGCGCAGGATTTCATTGCTGCCGTGACGGTCACTTCAGTGCGGGAAGCAGGGAACGCGCCCACCAAACTCGGAACGTTTACCATCTTCGATTTCACGCGACAGAAGCTGGGGCGCAGCACGGTGCTGCATCTGCCGCCTTCGAACTTTCCTCATCTGCATTTTCAGGTCACGAGGCCACTGCATCCGGAAAATATCCATGGCCTTTCGCTCTCGCGGGTGGCTTCGCGCCAGCCTCTTTACCAGGCCGTTGCGCAGAGTTCTGAGATCCGGCAACAGGGACAAGTGTCGGTGGTTGAGTTCACTCTCCCCGCCCACGTGCCGGTTGACCGAGTCACCTTTGTATCCGCAGACCAGCCGCTTAACTTTAGTCGTATGGTGACGGTTCGCGTGGTCGATCTTCCGGCTCACCCCACAGGCGACGCAGAGCCGCCTCAACCGCGGATCTTTGGTGGAAACCTGCTGCGGCTGCATCGATTGGAAGAAGGTCATCGCATCGACGAAGAGCGGCTATCGATAGACGTTCCCATGGATTTTGCGCCAGAGGCTTCGAAATGGACGGTGACGGTAGTCAACGGCGATGATGCGCCGGTTCCGTTTTCCCGGGTGCAACTGGAAGTGCTGGAGCATGATCTGTGCTTCGATGCTGCGCCTTTAGGGAAATACACGCTGTACTATGGCGATCCCGCCTTGCCTGCTCCGCATTACGATTATGCAGATCTGTTTCAGTTGCAGGCCGACGGCGCCCACGCCTCGCTTGGTCCTGAGCAGGTCAATCTGCAATATGAGCCGCGGCAGGACGAACGGTCCTTCACCGACCGTCATCCCATCCTGCTCTGGGCAGCCTTGATCCTGGTCATTCTTACGCTGGCGGGGATTGCTCTCGGCACGGCGAAGCGGCCGTCCGCTTCCCCATGACGGGCGAAATCAATCTCCATGGAGCGTCTTCTCCGCCTTGGAAATTGGGCCTGGCACCTGGCGTACTGCAGGTAGACCTTGCCTTTCGCCATTTACAATCGTCAGGTGCAGCCTGAAACGAGTTCCGCCATCATCACCGCCGAAAACCTTACCAAGGTCTACCGTTCCGGGCGCATTGAAGTGCCCGCGGTCCGCGGTGTTTCCTTCTCCGTCAAGCGCGGCGAGTTCATCGCGATCGTGGGCCCTTCCGGCTCAGGCAAGTCGACGCTTTTCTACCTGCTGGGCGGCCTGACGCGCGCGACTTCAGGGCGCGTCATCATCGACGGCGTCGATTTTGCGACGCTCGACGACGCGGCACGCACACGCCTGCGCAAGCAGCGCATCGGATTTGTCTTCCAGCGATTCAACCTGCTGCCGACGCTGACCGCCATGGGAAATATTGAGATTGCCCATGCCATCAGCGGGGACAAGAAGCCGTTGGATAAGGCATATCTTGACCATCTGAGCGGGTTGCTTTCAATCCAGGGGCGACTCGATCATTTGCCGTCGGAACTATCGGGCGGCGAGCAGCAGCGCGTAGCCATTGCGCGCGCCCTGATCACGCGTCCGGCGATCGTGCTGGCCGACGAGCCGACGGGGAACCTGGATACGAAGAATTCTGATGCGGTGCTGGCGATGCTGCGTCGATCGAATCAGGAGCTGGGGCAGACCGTGCTCATGATCACTCACAACCTGGAGGCCGCGGCGATTGCGGACCGGATCCTGCAAGTGCGCGATGGAGAGATCGTTGCCAACACGACGCCGGATCGCCTGACAGCCGCTGCGGTGTCGTCCATCCCGTCCCTGCCGGTAGTCCCGCCTGGTTTGGACGCCGTTTCGTAATACTCCGGAGCGGGCGGGAATCAAGTCCGTTCGGCTGCAGCAGGCAAGTTGCTGGTCTGTGCAGGTTTGACCGCACCCCGCCCGCCCGATATACTCATTTAGGTAACAAGCGGGAGTAGCTCAGTGGTAGAGCATCGCCTTGCCAAGGCGAGGGTCGCGAGTTCAAATCTCGTCTCCCGCTCCATTCCGCCCTCCGACGCCCGTCGGACTGGCTACGGCAGGAATGGACATTCACAGGAACAATCAGGCGAGCCCTGCCAAGGCGCGGTACCCAAGTGGTAAGGGAGAGGTCTGCAAAACCTTTATGCGTCGGTTCGATCCCGACCCGCGCCTCCAATTCCCTCGATTACCAAATTCATAGTCACCCGTTGCCTCAATGAACGAGGGCCTGGAGCCTTCTCTGTTGTGGGACGGGCGCAAGAGCACTCATATCAGGCAGAAGACGTTCGTGTTCGCCCTGGTTGGGGCCGCTTAGGGTGCGAGCATTCGCCGACCGGTTCGTGGAGCGCCACACCGCCTCAGTAAAGCGATTTGTTTGTATTGCTGGAATTGCCGGTCAGCCGCTATAGTCGGATGTCCGCGGAAATGATTCATGCGCGGTATCCAGATCTTCTCGAAGGACAAGACCATGAAGGTCTCTGAGTTTGGGATCCTCCTGCTCGCAGCATGTTCGGCTGCAGCCTGCGCGCAATCATCGAACCGCTGCGCTGATTTGAAGACGGCGACGCTCACCGGAATCGAGATCACGAATTCACAGACGGTCCTGGCAGGGAAAATTATCCCGCCTGCCTATCCAGGGGCAGCCGCCATCGGGCCACTGCCCGCACACTGCCTTGTTGACGGCATGATCAACCGCCGCAAAGGAGCCGACGGCGTGGAGTACGGAATCGGTTTTGCTGTCGCCCTTCCGGAGCCGACTGTCTGGCGCGGCGACTTCATGATGCAGGGCGGCGGAGGCGGCAATGGTGTTGTGGCGTACCCTGCCGGCGCGAACTACGCGGGAAACGAGCCGGCACTCACCCGCGGGTTTGCGGTCGCAAGCACCGACTCCGGACACAAGGCGAAGACTGGCAGCTTCGACTTCACTTTCATGAAGGATCAGCAGGCGTATCTCGATTTCGCGTACATGGCAAATGCCGAAGTTGCCGGAGTGGCGAAGGAAATCATCGACCGCTATTACGCAAAGCCTGCGGCCTACTCCTACTTTGTCGGGTGCTCAACCGGCGGGCGTGAGGGCATGATCCTGTCCCAGCGCTTCCCAACGGTGTTCAACGGAATCGTGTCCGGCGATCCGGCAATGCGCACGGGCATGTCAAACGTCGCGATCGCTCAGTGGATTCCGGTAGCTTACAACCAGGCTTCGCCAAAGGATGCGTCCGGTCGACCGGAGATCGACCAATTCCTGACCGATACAGATCGCAAGGTCTTCATGGATTCCCTCATGAAGCAGTGCGACGCGCGCGATGGCGTGGCGGACGGCATGATCTCTGATCCCATGGGATGCGACTTCGATCCTTCGACTATCGCGTGCAAACCTGGGTCAACCGAATCGTGCATCGCACCCGAAAAAGCTGCGGCGATCAAGAAAGCATTTGCAGGGCCAAGGAATGCTCACGGAACGCAGGTCTATCCAGGCTTCCTTTACGACGCGGGGGTCGCTTCGAAGACCGGCATACCGGGTTTGCTGTCGCTAACCAAGAACGGGCTATTCGGTCCGTACACGACTGCCATGGAACTCGACGTGGATGCCGCGACACTGCACGTGGCAGATCCGCTTGTTGAGCCGGCCTCGACGAACCTGTCGACTTTCTCGGGGAACGGAGGAAAGCTGATCTTCTTCCATGGCGACAGTGATCCTTGGTTTTCACCGCTCGACACACTGGAGTACTACAACTCGGTGGCCGCAACCAACGGTGGAGCGGACAAGGTCGCCGAGTGGAGCCGAATATTCCTCGTCCCTGGAATGGCTCACTGCGGAGGTGGCCCGTCCCTTGATCACTTCGACATGCTGAGCGCTGTCGTTGGGTGGGTCGAGAAGGGTACAGCGCCTGCGTCTGTCATCGCTACCGGCGCCTCCTTTCCGGGACGCAGCCGCCCGCTGTGCGCCTATCCTAAGCACGCTCAGTACAGCGGCAGCGGAGATACGCAAGACGCGCGAAACTTCCAATGCCGGTGACAGACAAACAACCGCGGGCAGGAAGTGCTTTCAGATGGCTCATCGTTCGCCTGTAAAGGTTCGCGGGTTGCTCTGAACACAGGATGGAAAGTTCACAGGAGAGTGGGAGATGCGGTTTGACATTGGGTTCGCAGGAAAGGTATTTGTGTTTGGCATGCTATGCGTGGGTCTTTGCTTGCATGCGCAGCAAGTATCTCAGCAACCAGCGGCACAGGCGTCGAGGAGCGCGGTGCCGGTGCCGGCTCCCACACCGAACGACACGCTAAAATCTGTCGAGACAGATTCGGATCGTCGTGTTCATTTTCGCATCTGGGCTCCAAACGCGACCGAAGTGAAACTGCGCGCTGAGGGCCCTGAGGCTACACCGGGAATCAAACCGGATGAAATTAGCAAGTACATGGCTGGCGTGCCTTTCACCAAGGGCGATCAAGGTGTCTGGGAAGCGACCATCGGTCCGATCGAACCTGGAATCTATCGCTATACCTTCACATTGGATGGCGTCACCACGACAGATCCGCGGAATCCACTCACCTCGCAGGCACTGACCCACGCCTTCAGTATGTACGAGGTTCCGGGAGCGGACTTCATGGAGATCAAGGCGGGCGTACCACACGGGGCCATATCTACGGTCTACTACGACTCGTCTGCTACTGGGGGCGAACGTCGCATGCATGTGTACACGCCACCTGGCTACGAAAGTGGCAGCGCCAAGTTACCGGTACTCTACCTGCTTCATGGCGGAGGAGACTCGGATGACTCCTGGCCCACGGTCGGCCGAGCAGGCGCGATTCTGGATAACCTGATCGCCAGCGGCAAGGCCGTCCCGATGCTGATCGTGATGCCCGCGGGCCACATCTCCACGGAGTTTCGTTTGATGCCCGGCGTCCGCATGGGGCACGACGCCTTCAACGATGACCTGGTCAAGGTGGTGCTGCCCTACATCGACACGCACTATCGTACTGTCCCCGACCGCGATCACCGTGCCATCGCGGGGCTGTCCATGGGCGGCCTGCAGACCCTTAATATCGCGCTCGATAACTCAGCCGATTTCGCCTACGTGGGCGTGTTCAGCTCAGGATGGTTTCCCAACTCGATCAAGGAAGAGGAGGACACGGACGTGGCGCAATATCGCGCGTCAGGCAAGCCGTTTCGCGTGTTCTGGGTTGATGCGGGCAAGTACGACATCGCACTCCAGAACAGCCATGCCACCGTTGCCGTCCTGAGAGATGCCGGCATTAAAGTGGAGGAGCACGAGAGCGGCGGCTTCCATGCATGGCCGAACTGGAGAGACTATCTGCATCAGTTCGCCACGCTGCTCTTCAAGTCGCCTGAGGCGCACTAGCGCGGTCGCATGACCATAGCTATGCCGGATGAGCATGCAGAAACCGATGAGGGTAATTGAATACCGCGCCGCTGCGCCCACGAA
>CAILBQ010000222.1 GCA_903832475.1 uncultured Acidobacteriota bacterium
CTGATAGCCAGCTTTGGCCGAATTTTTTCTTCGGCAAACCGCAAAATCCCAGGCACGATGCCAGAAGTCGAAACCGTCATCCGGGGCGCGGCGATTCCCACCTCGTCCATGAGAATCCGCACCGCAGCCATGAAGTTGTCATAGTTCAGGAACGGCTCGCCCATGCCCATGAAAACCAGGTTGACGCGGCTCTTGTTCAGCTCGACCTTGTGGCGATCCAGAACAGCGACGACCTGCCCGGCAATTTCCCCGGCTGTCAGGTTGCGCTGCAAGCCCAACTTGGCGGTCAGGCAGAACTGGCAGTTGACGGCACAGCCAATCTGGCTGGAAACACAAATCGTGGCTCTTTTCCAGGTGCTCCGCACCTTTGATCCGCCTTCGGCGATTGGGTCATCCGGCTCATCTTCGCTGAACTCTGCCCCTTCATCCCCTTCCGGCATCCAGACTGTCTCTACGGTCTGCGATCCAGTCTGGATCAGGTAGCGCTCCGTCCCATCTACGCTGCGAAAGCTCTCCGCGATCGCTGGGCGCCCAACCACCCAACTCTCCGCGGATAGCTTCTCCCGCAGGTTCTGGGGAAATGTTGTCACCTCATCCAGGCTCGTCACTCGCTTCTTATATAAAGCCTCGGCCAACTGCTTCCCGCGATAAGGTTTTTCTCCTAAATCCACAAAAAGCTGCCTCAACGCCACATGGTCCAGACCAAACAGCGCTCTGCTGACAGGCTTGAGCTGGTTTTCGCCTGCACCTGCCAGCGTTACGAGCGACACGGAAATTTGAGGGGATACAAACATGAGCAGCGCCAGATTCAGGATACCAGCAGCACGAATCCGCCCTGCAAATTCAAAAAGGACGCCATCGAGCCCAAAAGCCAAGACTGCGGCGACTGCTCCCGCAGGCCAGAGCATGGCTCCAGGACCTATCGGCAATCACGTCCACAGCCCGTCTCCCACACGTCAGCCTTGCCTACTCTTCCGTTCTGCACGTCCGTCCCATTCGGAGATTACAATCGAGAAGACCTATGACGACTGCCAGCCGCCAAATTCCGGATCAAGACACGGACCCTACCATCCTTCGCAATCTTCGCCGCACTGTGCTCCCGAATGGGCTGATCGTGCTGACGGAACGAATGGAGCATCTTCGGTCCGTTGCCATGGGCGTCTGGGTGAAGTCCGGATCGCGTTATGAGGACGCCGAAATCAACGGCATCTCCCACTTCGTCGAGCACATGCTGTTCAAAGGCACGCGCTCCCGCTCTGCGCAACACATTGCGCGCGAAATGGATGCGATTGGGGGCAATCTGGACGCCTATACGGGCAAGGAAACGATCTGTTTCAGTGTGAAGGCCCTTTCCAACCACGTGCCGATCGCTCTCGACGTGCTCTCCGATCTGGTTCTGAATCCTACCTTTACCGACACGGACATCGAGCGCGAACGCGGCGTCATCCTAGAAGAAATAAAAATTGACGAGGACAACCCCGACGTGCTGGTTCACGAAATTTTTACCCAGAATTTCTGGAAAGATCAGCCCCTCGGCAAGCCCATCCTGGGAACGACCGAGACCGTTTCGGGCTTGGGGCAGCCGACGCTTTTCGATTATCACAATGACCGATTCCGCGCCGGAAACATGGTTTTCTCTGCCGCCGGTCAGCTCGACCACGACCAGTTCGTTGAATCTGTCGCTGCCAAGTTCAGTTCCCTTGCCTCCGGAACCACCACGATGGGCTATCAATCCCCTGAAGTCAGTGCTCCGATTATCCTGCGCAACAAGCGTTCACTAGAACAGGTCCAGATTTGCCTGGGCGTTCCCTCTCCACCGATCACCGACGAGAATCGTTACGCCACCCTGATCCTCAATACCGTGCTGGGCGGCGGGATGAGTTCGCGGCTCTTTCAAACCATCCGCGAAGAGCGCGGGATGGCCTACTCCATCTATTCGGACTTGAGCCCCTACAGCGATACCGGATCGCTTTGCGTCTATGCCGGCACGTCAGCCGACAAGGCGCTCGAGATGCTCGGCCTGGTCATGAACGAGTTCCGCACCTTGAAAGAGCATTTGCTTTCGGAGGAGGAACTTACCCGCGCCAAGGAGCAGGTCAAGGGCAATATTCTGCTCGGACTGGAGAGCTCGGGATCGCGTATGTCCAACCTGGCCCGCCAGGAGATGTATTTCAACCATTTCTTCAGCGTGGAAGAAGTGCTGGAACGCCTTGATGCCGTGACTGCAGCGCAGGTGCAGGGTATGGCGCAGAAGCTGTTCGTTTCTGAACGCATCGCCGTGACGTTACTGGGCAGGCTCGATGGCTTGAAACTTAAACGAGCTCACCTGATCTGCTAGACCTGAGCGATTTCAACGCGGCAAACGTCCATTCAGGTGATGCGCTTTCCCGTCTACGGGCGGTGATATTCCGGGCTGGTCCAGGAATTTCCAATTTTCACCTGCACGATTTAGGATTTTGTTCGTACCGGTCTGCCAGACTGACCTGAAAACCGAGGCTTTGGATTCTCATGAAGACTTTGCTGCAAGACAACCGCCGCCAACGCCAGCATGGCTTTACGCTGATGGAACTGCTGATCGTCATCAGCATCATGCTGATCCTCATGCTGATTGCGATCCCCAACTTCAACAAGATGAAGGCGCAGGCCAACGAGACCTCTGCGATCAACTCGCTGCAGGCGATCTACAAGGCGCAAATCCAGTATCAGACGACGTACCCGCAGAATGGATTCGCATGCTCGCTTCAGGCGCTCGGCGGCGACCCAAAGCAGGGTGCGCCCACGCCCACTTCGGCACAGCTGCTGCAAGGCGATCTGCCCAACGGCATCAAGAACGGCTACACCTTCAACATTGTCAACTGCACCAAGGTGACGGTGAATAATGTGGACCAGATCACCGGATTCGATCTGACGGCGGTTCCACAAGCGGTCGGCAAAACCGGAAACAAAGGATATTGCCTCGATCAGTACGACGAGATGCGATCCGATCCGCAGGGTGGAACCAACTGCACTGTGACCATGCAGTGAAGTTGGGTGCCTGCTCAGTGCCGGGAAGCAGCAGGGGTGTGCTCGTATCCCTTCTGCTGGCCATGCCTTTGTGGGGGGCTGCGCAGAAGCCGATTGCTGCGAGGCCTACAGCTGTTGAGCTTGCGCATCGCGTCGACGATCACTACAACAAGCTGCGATCGCTGAAATCGCGTTTTCGCGAAGACTACGACGGACTGGGCATGCATCGCAGCGAAGCTGGCACATTGCTGCTTCGCAAGCCGGGCCGGATGCGATGGGACTATGCGGCTCCCCCGGGAAAAGTCTTTGTGCTGGACGGCAAGTACGCCTGGTTTTACACTCCCGGCGATTCCCAGGTGCAGCGTATCGCCGCCTCGAAATTCGATGATCTGCGCTCTCCCCTTCGCTTCCTGCTCGGCCACACGAAGCTGGAAAGCGAGCTGGAAAACCTGCGACTTACGGGCCTCGAACCCGGTGGAGAGTTTACTCTGAGCGGCGTTCCCAAAGGCCAGCAAAAGCGGATCGCCCAACTGTCTCTGACCGTGACCGCCGATGGGGCTATCACCGGGATTGTTGTCGAAGAAGTCGACGGCGCCCGCACCAGCTTCCATTTCACAGGCGAAGAGCCCAATAGCATCGTTCCCGAAGCTGCTTTTCACTTCACGCCGCCCCAAGGCGTGCCGGTGGTGGATTCGCTTCCGCCCGTGTGACGAGAGCAGGGACGAAGGAACGAGGGCCGAGCAAGCAAGGGCGAATGCTTGTGTGCTTGCTTTGGTTTTCCTTGCATCCCGCCTTACTCGTATCGCAAGGCCTCGATCGGATCAAGATTTGCGGCGCGAATTGCCGGGATCATGCCACTCAACAGACCCGTAACGATCAGGATTCCTGTGGCGACCAGCACTGAGGTCATGGAGATCCGCAAATAAATGTCGGCGGCGTCCGCATTATCGGCAATCAGGCTGTAGAAGCGGATCCTTCCGATACCCAGAGAGACGGCCTCGGCCAGGGAGATACCCAGGGCCCCCCCGACCCCGGTAATCACAAAAGCTTCTGCCAAAAACTGCGTCAGGATGTGCCGTTTCTGGGCTCCCAGGGCTTTCTCGATGCCTATTTCACGCGTCCGCTGCTGCACCGCGACAAACATGATATTCATCAGCCCGATGCCAGCGATACCCAGGGTCAGCGCGCCGACCATAGCCAGCAGAACCTGTAATGCAATCGACAACAGCCGGAACTGGCTCAACTGCTCCATGATGTTGGCGAGTCCGATGGCCCGGTGATCGGAAGGCCGAAAGTGATGCGAAGCCCCTAGCGTCGCACGCAGATTCTTCTCAATCACCATATTGTCGCCGGTGTAATTCATCCAGATGCCGTCGAGGTATTTGGTGTCCTTGATGTCGCTCATGGTGCTGAAAGGGATATAAATTTGCCGATTGGCGTCGCTATCGCCGTCCTGCATCTTGGCCACCAGCACTCCAATCACCGTGAAGCGAATCCCGTTCAGCCGGATCTCTTCCCCCAACGGATATTTTCCAGAGAACAGCTTCACCTTGGCGTCCGATCCGATCACCGCGACGTGAGCCCGTTGTTGCTCTTCCGCTCCGGTGAAGAAGCGCCCTGAAGTGGTCGGCAGATGCATGATCTCCTGGCCTACGGGAAGGATCCCGTTGACCGTCCAGGTAAACGTGTGCAGTTCATCCTGCACGGGCACATCTTTGCTTACCATGGGCGTGATATGCATGAGGTTGGGTACGCTGTTGCGAATGTCGTCGATATCGTCCTGGGTAAATCGGACCAGGACTCCCGCCTTGTCTCCGCCGGCCTGTTCGCTGGTCCGCCCTGGAAATACGCCGATCAGCGTAGTCCCCCACTGCGCAAAGATGGCCTCGATGGCGCGACTGAACCCTGCTCCGTAGGCCAGCAGGAGCACCACGGTGGCGATGCCCCACGCCATGCCGATGATGGTGATCATGGTGCGGCGGCGGTTGTACACCATTGCTTCCCAGGCCTGCATGAGAATGTCTTTGAACACGAAGAACGGCTCCTGGCTTCCAGCTCGCTTGGCTGGCTTTTTCGCTTCCAGCGTTAAGCTCAAAGCGTAATCTCAAGCTCCGCGATACAAAGCGGAGTGGAAGTTTCCCGGCTAGCGGCCAGATGCTATTGCCAGCCGGCTGCTTTTGTCACTCTCTACGCAATGCTTCGACCGGCTCCAGTGCGGCGGCCATGCTGGCCGGGTACACGCCGGCAACCACGCCGCAGATTGCCAGTGAGCCTAAGGCAAGCGCCGCCGACCACCAGACCAGCTGCGGGGGATCGAAGCCCGGCATCAGCCCTGATAGAAAAGCCTGCCCTACGGCCATGGCAGCGCCTGATATTCCAATCCCGATGGCTCCGCTGATCGTCGTCAGCAGCAGTCCCTCCCAGAAAAACTGCGCCAAGATGCTTCTGCTGGTGGCTCCGAGCGCCTTTCGCAGGCCGATCTCGCGTGTCCGCTCGGTGACCGAAACCAGCATGATGTTGATGATCCCCACCGCGCCCAGCCCCAACGTCACAATGCCCACGCCACCAAGAAAGATATCCATCGCGTCGAAGATCTTGTCTACCAGTTGGCTGGTATGAATCGAGTCCCACTCGTCAAACGCGTCTTTCAGGGATGGGTCAAAGCCGTGGTTACGCCCCAACACTTCATGAACGGCCTTCAACGCCTCCGCATTTTCACTACGGATCGTGGGCTGGTATTGGATGGTGTTCACGGCATCCCGGGGAATGTTCTCGCCCTTCATGGCGTAGAGTTCCTGCGCGGTGGTCAGCGGGATGTACAGCTTCTGGTCGTCAAAATCCTGGCCGCCGCGCGCGATCGTCGCGACACTGCCCACCACGGTGAAGCTGGTTCCATTGATGGTCAGGGTCTCGTTTAAAAACGGATGCCCCGGAAACAATACCTTCGCTGCCTTGAACCCCAGCACCACCACGCGCTGGTTGCTGGCCAGGTCGTCGTTGTTGAGGAAGCGTCCCTGGGCCACGGGAACGAATCGCACTGTAGAAAAATTGGGCTCGACGCCAAAAACCAGCATGGATGTGTTGGACCAAGCGCTCACTTCGTACAGGTCCGACCGGTTAAGGGTCGCCGTCACCGCGCGTATTTGCGGCAGCTTGCGAATGTCGGCCTCATCGCGCAGGGTGAGTTTGTAGGCCCGCTGGGCGGTGTGCTGCATCGGCAGCGCGGGGACAGTCGAGCTGAAGCTCATGATGACGTCATTGCCGACGCTGGCCAGGTTGCGCCGCTGCCCGGAACGAAATCCTTCGCCCAGACCGACCAGAACCAGCAGTGAGCCGACTCCCCACGCAATCCCGAACATGGTCAGGAAAGTGCGCAGCTTGTTGGCCATCATGGCGCGGAAGACTTCACCGAGAATGTCTGAAAAACTTTGCATGCCAGCCTTGCGGAACGCAGGTTCCCTTGGGAGGTGTACGCAGGGCAGACAGCAGGGGTTCCATGAAATCCCTGCCACGACCGACGCGATGTGGTTTGGACTCGGGGCAAAGCCAGCGGTTACCGCAGCATCGGTTCTGCGGCGTCCAGTTCAACCAGCGGCGCGTACCCGAGTTTCTCCCAGAAGGCGCAAACAAGAGATTGCGCTTCAATGGTCGTCCGGCTCGTCACGCGGATTGAGATTTGGCGGGCACCGCTGTTTTCTGATGGGTCTGAAAGCTGGGATGCGTGAATAGCCATTCCGATGCACTGGCCCGGGCGGTAGGTACAACTTGCCAGGTCGGCGATGGAAAGGCTCATGGTGGGCGTGGCGAATACCGTGCGGGGGGGCGCCATGCGGTCGAGAAGGCTGAAAATTTCAAGCTTTGACTCGAGCTCGTCCGGGACGCAATCGATGGCCAGATCGGCCTCGCGCACCGCCTCTTCGACGGTCGTGGCGAAAGTCACCAGCGGCTTGCCTGTAGACGAAATCAAGGCCGCGCCCAGGGCCACACCAAGCTCCACGCGCAGCGACTCTTCCGCATGACGCAGGTTGGATGGCATCACATCTTCGAGCCACACGCGAAATCCTGCGCGCGCTGCGTGGAATGCCAAGCGCCTGCCCAGCGGCCCGGCACCTATGATTGCAATATTCAAAATCGAAGGGGCGGCGTTCAACGAGACTACCTCGAAGCGCAGGCGAAAGCCGGGCTGGTCGGATGGAACTACTTCTTGGCCAGGGCGTCCAGTACATCCTGCGCGCTCGGGGAAGCCTGCGCCAGATGCTCGGAAACCAGCGCGCGCTCGTCATCATCCAGGGTCGCTACGCCGGTCAGAATGCGACGCAGGGTTACGGAAACGTCGTCAATGTAATTCATCAGGCGGATAGCTTCTCCAGAGAGCGGCATGGGGATCCTCTTCAGGTGGTTCTATGGTTTGGTTCCATACCTATTGTCTGTGTTCGCACCACGGAGTGTAAAGGACCCGCCCTGAGAGCAGACACGTTGGCGGAGACAAGCGGGAAGCGCTTGCAATCTCTAAACAAGTCACCAGCTAAGGCGGACTAACGCCACACCCTGGCGCGGCAAGGTGAAGGAAAGAGGCACAGTCCCGTCCTGCGTGGCAATTGACCTGGCGGGACCTACCTGTTGCAGCCCGCCCGCCGATTCGAGCTGCTGTTGCTGCGCGGCTGTCGGCTGGGCCGGACTGCCCATCTTCTGCCACAGTGCGTATGCATTGCTATGGTTGGCATCCATGCGAAATTGCTCGACTTCCACCTTTCCGGTGCCCACGTCCAGTCCAGACAAACCGTCGACGGTCAGGTTCACGGCAGCGTCGCTCGCGGGAAGGTCGTCATCGTGATAATTCCACACCAGTACGGAAATCTGGCTGCGTCCAGCCTTGCGGTCCATGGTGGCCACGGCATCAACGTCGGCACGACCCAGCACACCTTCCTGGACGATATCGTCCAGCGATTCTGCGCCGGAACTAATCACTTCCAGCCAGTCTCCGCCCAACATGCCCAACATGCGAAAGACATTCAGCACTGGCTTGTCCACGCCGTTTGTGGCCAGCTCGCGAAAGCCGGCGAAATACGGCTGATTTTCAAACTCAAACGCCCACGTCACCGAGCCCTCGACTCGTACGTCGTACTTTCGAGCCAGCTCATAGGTGCGCGCCGTAGCCTCCGCCACGCTCACTCCATAGAGCGGCCCGTTGCGATAGCCGTTTTCCGGCCCCTTGCAGGCCGCGCAGCCCTCAGGATCGCTTTCGCCGAGAACGATGGGAGTGTTTTTCCATTCAGGGTATGAAGCCACGATGCGCATTCCACGATCGATCGCCCGCAGCTGGTGGCCTATGTCCATGCGCACGTGAGGGCCGTCCTTCCCTGCGATGTTGGAAGGGCGGCCCTTGGGATGAAAGCTGATAAAGTCCAGCGGCGCCCCGGTTCCGCCGGAAGCAAAATTTCTGCCCTTGGCGCAATGCTCCAGAAACTGTCTGAGGAATGCTTCCGCATGGCTCGACGCGACCCCGGTCGACTCCGGACCGCCTACGCGCGCCTTGGGCAACACTTCGCGAATAGACTCGACGCTCACGTCGTACAGGTGGTCGTATTCTTCGGGCGTGCCATGCCAGTAACCGATGTCCGGCTCATTCCAGATTTCCCACATCCAACCATTCACTTCGCTGCCGTAGCGCTGCTTCAAGTGCTGCGCGTAGGCGCGCACCAGCTTGCCCCACTTGACGAAGTCTTTGGGGGGGTAGGCCCATCCGGTGTAGATGTCGCCCTTGGGAAAGGTGTGCCGGTAGGGATCTGGGTGGGTCGACATCGCCTCCGGCATAAAGCCGATCTCGACCAGTGGCCGAACATGCGCTTCGGTCAACGCGTCGAAGATGCGATCGGTGATGGTCCAGTCGTATACCGGCTTGCCCTTCGCGTCCTCGGAGTAGGCGTTGGTTGATCCCCACTTCAGCGAACCCTCGCCATCCCCTGAAGTAAGGAGATTATGCGGCCTGAAATAGACTGGCACCGGGCTCAACGCGCTGAGCTCCCGCAGCAGCTTCTGCCCGTTGGGTGCGTAGATGAAGTTTGGCTCGTCCGCTCCGAAAAAATTCCAGATCGGCTTATATGGTCCGAGCGGTGTTTGCGCGTGAACACTGATTTCCACGGGCCGCACAGCCTGAGCGCAGGCATACGCACTGATCAATATCGGAATTGCCGCTGCGATCATTCCCAGCAGCCAGGGAGAAGGTCTCCGCAACATGATTGCTCCAGCGCCTCCCGCAGAATAGGCTCTGCCGATCTTAGCCGATCGGCAGGGCCGCCTGACTGTCCTCTTCAAGCCGGTTGGCGGTACAAAACGGTCCCCTCTTCAAACCCGGGTCCGACGTGCACAAAGCCGCACTTCTCCACCCTCCGCTCCGCCGTCCGTGGCCGTCCCGGCATCTTCGTCCGCGCCTCGCAGGACCTCACCCAGGCCGGCTTCGAGCAGGCCCGCATCGAAAAATACCTCGCCCTCATCCGCCGCGTCCCGCCCTCTGACCCCGCCGACCTCCAGAAGCACTCCGACCTCCTCGCCCGCACCCTCGCCCTCAAACCCAACCCCGACTGCTTCAAGCAGCCCGTCGATACCCAGTTCACCTGCCTCACCCAGACCGGCTCCCAGACCCTCCTCGACGACGGCCACGAGCAGTCCCTCGTCGCCGCTCTCTCTTCCGGCCCCAGCTCTGACCTCATCAACGCCGCCAGCACCACCCAGCTCGCCGCCGGCGGGGCCTACTCCGCCTACGTCGGCGCCCTCGTCGATCTCGTCGGCCTCATGAGCCACCTCCACACCGCCCAGTACCAGTACATCCCCGCCATCGCTTTTCCACAGGGACAGTCCCTCAACCTCCGCCTCAACGCCCCACCCTCCTTCATCAACCCCAAATCCGTCATCGTCATCGGCCTGCCCGCCGTCCAGAAGTCCATCGCTCCCCCCCTGCGCCCCGCAGAAGCCAACCACGTCACCTGCCTCCTCGAACCCTCCGCCGCCATCCCCATCGAAGGCGCCCCGCTCGTCTTTTCCACCGCTTTCGCACACGATCTCCTCCTCCATCTCAACACCCCGCCCGGTGCCCCCGCAGAGCCCGACATCCCTCTCACCGCCGACGCCTACCAGGGCGGCCTCGTCATCCAGCAGGCCCCCCAGCATCACGTAGAGCTGCCCACCCCCCTCGCCGAATCAAAGTCCTTCCAACACCCCGAACTCGTCAAACAGCCTCCCTCCGGCCCACCAAATCCCGGAACTCAGCCTGCTTCACCGGGCGAGAAGCCCATCCTCCTCGCCGGCACCATTCAGGGCCAGTGGGGTTTTGACCCCTTCACCGGCCCCACCGTCCAGCTCCAGCAGCTCCCCGGCGGCGAATGGCACATCGTCAACCCCACCGCCCAGCCCGCCGCCTCCGCCGGGTCTACCCCCGCTGAGGCCACCGCCCTCATCGCCGGCCAGTCCGCTTCCCTCACCATCACCTCCACCGGCTCCGCCTGCGTCCACACCATCACCGCCCGCCCCACGGGGGCCACCGCGGACCTCCCCATCACCTTCAAGCCGGACCCCAAGCCAGGCCAGCCCAACCTCATCACCCTTACACTTCCGCTCGATAAATCCCTCACCCCCGGCGATCTCCACATCGCCATCCAGCAGTACGCCCAGCC
>CAILBQ010000223.1 GCA_903832475.1 uncultured Acidobacteriota bacterium
ATTCCATCCGGAGCGCGCCGGGATTATCGGTGAGCCACCGCATCGGCTCAGACAAACGCGCAGGGTGCATCGGGTCGGCAGCATGCGGTTCGGTCAGCGTGCTGTCTATGTCCTCCCGGCCGAACAGTTCCTCTTCCATCTCCCGCAAACGCCAAAGCCGCTGCAGCGTTTTCTTTTGAGCCACGCCGTGCCTCCTGTCTCCATCGCGAACCGGCCCTCAAAGCAGGACATTTCTATTCAAAGCTCCTTCACCAATTCAAAAAACGCCTGTAAGCACATGGGATAGTGCATCCGATCCCCGGCCTCCTGAACCATGAAGGAGCGTAACAACGGCTGTGCTCTGAGCGCTCGGTCCAGGTCTTCATCGGCACCCGGCCGATAGGCTCCAATGCGAACCAGATCTTCCGAACGGGCATAGGCTGAAAGAAGACGCCGCACCAGGATGGCCGACTCGCGATGTTCCCCGCCGGTCACCGCCGGCATCAGCCTGCTAATCGAGTCCAGTACCTGAACGGGCGGATACCAGCCCTCTGCGGCCAAGGTTCTGGACAGCACAACATGCCCGTCGAGCAGCGAACGCACCGCGTCCACCAGAGGATCCTGCTGATCGTCTCCCTCCATCAGGACGGTGTAAAAAGCGGTAATCGAACCGCGCTCGAAATTCCCCGCCCGTTCAATCAGCTTTGCAAGCTTGGTAAATACGGAGGGGGTATAGCCCTTGGCGGTCGCTGGCTCCCCTGCCGCCAAGCCTATCTCGCGCGCCGCCATGGCAAAGCGCGTCAATGAGTCCAGAACCAGCAGGACATGTTTCCCTTCGGCGGCAAAGTACTCCGCAACCGTTGCCGCCGAAAGTGCCGCGCGGATCCGCATCAGCGGGGACTGGTCTGAAGTGGATACCAGGACAACCGAGCGGGCCCTCCCCTCCTCTCCCAGCGCTTCCTCCAAAAATTCACCAACTTCGCGGCCGCGTTCCCCCACCAGGCCCACCACGGTCACATCCGCCTCCGTGTTCCGCGTCATCATGCCGATCAGGGTGCTCTTGCCGACACCCGAACCGCCGAAAATGCCGACTCTCTGCCCACGCCCCACCGTCAGCATGGCGTCAATGACTCGAATGCCGGTTCCGAGAGGCGTTCGAATGGGAATTCTCTCCAGTGGCTGACGGACAGGGCCATTCAGCGACAGAGCGCCCGACGAAACCGGTCGGCGACCGCCGTCCATGGGCTGGCCCATGGCGTCCAGGACCCTTCCCTGAAGCCCTGGGCCTACTTCGATTTCCGGCCTCCTGCCCAGCGCCTCCACAGCGTCTCCAAAACGAATGCCTTCCGAGGAGTTGACAGGCATCGACAATACTGTCGTTCCGCGGAATCCAATCACCTCCGCCAGATGAACCCTTCCCTGGCGATCCACAATCTCGCACGACTCGCCAACCGAAGAATTGGGTCCTATCGATTCGATGGTTTGTCCCCCGGCTTGCAGCACCTCTCCCCGCCATCGCCAGGGCTGAGACCTCAGTAACCGTCGCCGGTAGGCTTCGAGCGAAGGTGCGACTCGTTCTCCGGGCATCAGATTGCCCCACGGTCTGAGTTCGCACCCGGAGCAACTGCCTCTGAGTCCGTCGAAATGAGGTCGTCGTGCCTCTCCCCCGTCGCGGAAGCGCCGGTCTCCCGCGGAGATTCGACGTCGGTGATGTCGAAAAATCCTCGTTCGATCTCCTTCAATTGAGTCCATACTCCCAGGTCGGCCGTGCCCAGATCCGATTCCAGCCGGCACTCGCCCCGCCGCAAGTCTGCATTGCCAACCACTTGAGGCTGCTGTCTCAGGCCGGGTATCGCGGCCAGATTCTCACGCCACAACGCCTCGTCCTCCACAGGAACGCATAGCCGGACCACGGTAGAGCCAGATAGCTGCCCAAGCGCGGCCCGTACCGCACCCGTCAGCAGAAGTGGATCCATCTCTGCCTCACGGCGGAGGATCCTAGCTGCAATCGACAGCGACAGACTGGCTACTTCTCGCTCCATCTGGTGAAAGTAGGTTTCGCGTTGACTGGCAAAATCCTCCGTCAACGCAAGAATCTGTGACTGCAGGCTTTGCCGCTCCGCAGCCAAACGTTGCTCGATAGCCTGACGCACCGTTGCCGCACCTTCCTCGAAACCTGCGAGGCGCCCGCGCTCTTCGGCCCTTCTCCATTCCTCGTCAAGAGTCGAGGGAATGGCGGGCGGACTCGCCGGATGACGTGAACTCCTCATCCCCTCTCGGATTGAATTTTCGCCGGCAATTGATCCACTACTCTGGCCGTCTCGTTCCCTGGCCTCACCGCGCTCAAGGTCTTCCCGTTCTGCAAAGCCCTCGCGATCCTGCCGCAGAATGGAGGGAAAAGCTTCGCCGAGCTGGCGGCGCAACTTTCGACCAGCGTCCTCAGACTCGCAAGCGATTTCCTCCGGGAAGTCAAATGTTCGGGCTTTTCCCATCAGCCCCTTCGGCATCGCCCAATCCCAGACACTCGGCCCCACTTCGGCCATCACGCCACCCCGATTCTGATCTATCTTGATTCATTCGGCCGAACCCAGCTTGCTCAAAGCCTCAATTGCTTCGTG
>CAILBQ010000224.1 GCA_903832475.1 uncultured Acidobacteriota bacterium
ATCCCATCACCATTCTCTCCACGCTGCCTTCCGCAGGCGTTGGCGCCTTCCTCTCCCTCATCCTCTTTCATCAGGACTTGAGCGTCGTCGCCATCATCGGCCTCGTCCTGCTCATCGGCATTGTGAAAAAGAACGGCATCATGATGGTCGACTTTGCCCTCGACCTCGAACGCAACGGCGGCAAAGATTCCACCGAAGCCATCTACCAGGCCTGCCTGCTCCGCTTCCGTCCCATCATGATGACCACTATGGCCGCGCTGCTCGGTGGATTGCCTCTCGCCTTCGGCAGCGGCATCGGTTCGGAACTGCGCCGGCCTCTCGGCATCGCCATGGTCGGCGGCCTGCTCGTCAGCCAGGTGCTCACTCTTTACACCACGCCGGTCATCTATATCTTTTTCGACAACCTCGCCAAACGCTTCTCAAAGAAGCCGAGCACCGCCGCCGGAGAACACGAATCCCTCGCCGCGGAACAGGCATGAAGATGGAGCAGCCATGAACATCTCCGCTCCCTTCATCCGCCGCCCCGTCGCCACCACCCTGCTCACCGTGGCCATCGCCATCGCCGGCGGCATCGCGTTCAATGTGCTCCCCGTCTCACCGCTACCCCAGGTCGATTTCCCCACCATCTCGGTCGGCGCCAGCCTGCCCGGCGGCAGCGCCGAGATCATGGCCTCCTCCGTCGCTACGCCGCTCGAGCGCCAGTTTGGCCACATCGCCGGCGTCACCGAAATGACATCGGCCAGCAGCCTCGGCACCACTTCCATCACCATCCAGTTCGATCTCAGCCGTGACATCGATGGGGCCGCGCGCGACGTCGAAGCGGCCATCAACTCGGCGCGCACCTACCTGCCAGCGAATCTCCCCGCTAACCCCACCTACCGCAAAGTCAATCCCGCCGACTCGCCCATCATCATCATTGGCCTCACCTCGGACAAATACGGCCCCGACAAGCTCTACGACGAAGCCTCCACCGTCATCGAACAAAAGCTTTCGCAGATTCAAGGCGTCGGCCAGGTCACCGTTGGCGGTGGCGCGCTGCCTTCGGTGCGCGTGGAAGTCAATCCCACCAAGCTCGCCAGCTACGGCCTCACCATGGCAAGCCTGCAGCAGGTGCTGAGCCTGCAAAACTCCGACCTGGCCAAGGGTCAGATCAGCAACGGCAACATCAGCGCAGACATCATCGCCAACGACCAGATCTCCCATGCCGCGGATTACAAGCCCATCATCGTCGGCAACCATAATGGTACCGCCATTCACCTCTCTGACGTTGCCGACGTCATCGACTCCGTGCAGAACGTCCGCGCCGCCGGCTATCTCAACGGCAGGCGCTGCGTGGTTTTGATCGTCTTTCGTCAGCCGGGCGCTAACATCATCGACACCGTTGATCGCGTCGACGCGCAGATGGATTCCATCCGCGCCTCCATCCCCAGCGGCATCGAAGTCACCAAGGTGCTCGACCGGACCACCACTATTCGCGCCTCGGTCCATGACGTCGAACGAACCTTGGTCCTCTCCGTATGCCTGGTCATTCTGGTCGTCTTCATCTTTCTGCGCAATGGCCGCGCCACGCTTATTCCCGCCGTTGCTGTACCCGTTTCCCTCATCGGGACGTTCGCCGTGATGTACATCCTGGGCTACAGCCTGGACAATCTTTCCCTGATGGCTCTCACCATCTCCACCGGCTTCGTGGTCGACGACGCCATTGTGGTCATGGAGAACATTACCCGTCATCTGGAAGAAGGAATGAAGCCGTTCGCCGCTGCATTTCTGGGAGCAAAGGAGATCAGTTTCACCGTTTTCTCCATCAGCATGTCGTTGATTGCCGTCTTCATTCCTATCCTCTTGATGGGCGGCATCATTGGCCGGCTTTTCCGCGAATTCGCCTTGACTCTCTCGACCGCCATTCTGGTATCGATGGTCATCTCCCTGACCACCACACCCATGATGTGCGCGTTCCTCCTTAAGCAGGAGTCCAGGGAAGGGCACGGCCGCATGTACAACGCAACCGAGCGCTTCTTCAACTGGATCCTTTCCCTCTACAGCCGCAGCCTTCGCTGGGTACTGGAAAATCCGGTGTTGGTCCTGACCGTCCTGGTGCTGACTATCGCCCTGAATGTCGTGCTGGTCTTCAAGCTGCCGTTCGGTTTGTTCCCGCAGCAGGATACCGGAACCATTGGCGGCGGTTTGCAGGGTCCGCAGGACGCCTCGTTCCCCGCCATGAATGACTCCATTCAGCAGATCGTCCACGTCATCAAGGCAGACCCCGCGGTCCAGAATGTTATCTCCTTCACCGGAGGCGGCGGAGCCACCAATACCGGCTTCATCTTCATGTCGTTAAAGCCTCTCAACCAGAGAAAGATCGGCGCCCCCGCCATCATCAACCGCCTGCGCCCCAAGATGAACAAGCTGCCCGTTGCTTCCGTCTTTCTGCAGGCCTCTCAAGATTTGCGTATCGGCGGCCGCAACTCAAGCGCCGCGTACCAATACACGATTCAGGCTGACAACGTCACCGATCTCCAAACCTGGGGCCCAAGGCTCTTCCAGGAAATGAAAAAACTCCCCGGCCTGCAGGACGTCAACACCGATCAGCAGAACGGTGGCCTGGATGAATTGCTCACCTTCGATCGCAAGTCAGCTGCGCGCCTTGGGCTCACCGCGCAGGCACTTGATCAGGGTCTTTACAGTGCCTTCGGCCAATCTGAAGTCTCCGTAATTTATACGCAGCTCAATCAGTACTACGTCGTTCTCGAGGTCGCGCCCGAGTACTGGCAAAACCCACAAGGCCTCAAGGACATCTACTTCCATCCAGCCGGCGTCAGCAGCACCACCGCCAGCGGCAACGTGCCATTGCTCAGTTTGTCCAAGACCCGCCAGACCACAATCCCGCTGGCCCTGAATCACACCGGGCTCTTCCCCTCCGTAACCGTCTCCTTCAATCTCGCACCCGGCGTGGCTCTTAGCGACGCAACTCTTGAAATTGAAGAGATGCAGCAGCGGCTTGGTACGCCCACCTCGGTCCACGGCTTCTTCGCCGGTACGTTGCTCGCCTATCAACAATCGCTCGCCACCGAGCCCATCCTCATCATCACTGCGCTGTTGGCCGTCTATATTGTGCTCGGCGTCCTCTACGAAAGCCTCGTCCATCCCATCACCATCATCTCCACCCTCCCCTCGGCCAGCGTCGGAGCCATGCTGGCCCTC
>CAILBQ010000225.1 GCA_903832475.1 uncultured Acidobacteriota bacterium
AAAAAAACCGCATATCGAAAGTCCCCAAAAAGGGACCAACGCGCAATCAGGCAGTGTTCATGCGGCTTTTCATGGCACCTCTGCTAACATGTAGACAAAGGCCCGACATGCCCACCATTTCAGCATCCGAGACTGAGGTCGCACCTCAGCCCGGCGCATCGCTATCTTCGGCAAGCAAGGCGTCTCATGGACCCGAAGAAGGGCCCCTGCCTATTTATGGCTTCCAGTGGCGGCGCGATGGCAAGGTGCTGTTGAACTATCTGCTGGATAGCGAAGTGCACACATTTGCTTTCAGCGTGGCGGCCAACGCCATCCTTTCCTTCATCCCGTTTATCGTACTGCTTTACACCATTGCGCACGGAGTCTTTCATTCCACCGCGATGGTCGGCGTAATTGGCGACATGGTGCGCTACATGATGCCGATGACGGCTGGCAAAGACTGGGTGACACGAGACCTGGCCGGCGTCGCCGCTCGGCAAGGCGTGCGCTACTTTTCGCTGTTCATGATCCTGGTTTCCTGCACCGGCATCTTCCTCCCCCTCGAGGTTGCGCTCAATCGCTCGTGGGGCGTGGCCAAGAGCAGGAACTACCTGATGAATCAACTGGTGGCGCTGGGACTGGCGGTGTGGATGGTGGTACTGGGTGTAATCAGTATCTTCTTGAACACCGGAGAGCGGTGGCTTGTCACGGCGATCTTTTTCGGTCACACCGATAACTTCCTGTTTCGATTTATCAGCGGCTCGTGGCTGGTGATTTCGACGTCGATTGCCGGAATCCTGCTGTTCTTTTCGATTTACTGGCTGCTGCCCAATCGCAAGCTGCCGGCGCGCCCCGTGCTGCGCGTGAGTGTTGTGACCGGGCTGCTGTGGGTGGCGGCGAAATACCTGTTTGTCGCTGTCCTGCCGCGCCTGGATCTGCCGGCTCTCTACGGCCCCTTTTCGGTGTCCGTTGGCCTGTTACTGTGGGCGTATGTTTCCGGGCTGCTGCTGTTTGCCGGCGCGCAATTCAGCGCCATGCGGTTTCATTCGCGGCTTTTGCGCTAGCCCTGGCGCGGAAGAGGAGCGCAGTAAGCTTCACTCCTGCCCCTGGTCGGACAGAGCCAGTTGAAGTCTGCACCCAGACGGCTGCGCCATGCCAGAGATGACGCACATCCGCCGGTCAGGAAATGTTCTTACAAAACCCGTCTACGCTCAGGAGCGGGGAAAGACGCAGCCGACCAAGTCGCCGACGTTGCAATGCCGTTCCAGCTCATGGCGCAGCGGGCTGTCCATCACCACCTGATAGCGATTGCGCCTCCCATCCTTGGTCACGACCAGATATCCGGCAGTGGTCAGGTCATCGACGATGCGCTGAACAGCGCGCTCCGTGATTCCGATCTGCGAGGCAAGTTCCCGCATCAGGATGCTCGGATCGTTGGCGATCAGCAGCAATACATGCGCGTAGTTGGTCAGAAATGTGAATTGATGCTGAATGGCCGGTACGGGTTCGAGGGCAAGGTCGTTCATGTGGTCAGCCTCTTAAGTAACTTCTCTTACGCGATAAAAGTGTCATGAATCGGTTGGAATGATGGCGAAGATTGGCTTGATGCCAGTCCTGTTCGGAGGTCAGAGCGGAGAAACATCGGAGAAACTGTACCGTCTGAGTGCATGTCTTGAGAAGCCTGTCTCCGGCAATCTGGCGTGTTGCGCATCGAGGTTGCGCTCGATGCCGCCCATTGCCGGATTCCAACCTGGTTCTGCAGCGGCGAGACAATCTGCTCCGGATTTGTGCAGGCCTTCGAACAAGAAGCCATTTGCCCCGATGGGGCTGACGGATCCCTGTTTCAGTCCTCCAACGTGCACAGTTTCATCGCAAAGTTGGTTGGAGTATAGCAAAGAAAAACAGGGAAAAAGGTGACCTAGGTCACAGCTTTCGCGAAGAAGTTGTCGCTGAATGTACGTCCCCAGGCAGGCTCACGAGAGCTTGTATGCTTTTACCGCGATACCGTTCGGCTGGCGGCCGGTGGGCAGCAGCGTGAACAGGGACTGGGTGCTGGTGCGAACCACCGCCAGGTCGCCGGAACGGGCGTCGACCACAAACAGCAGATTCCCGGAAGAGGAAAATGCCAGGGCATCGGCGCCGTCACCTACATGGATGGGGAGCGGCAGGGTACGGCGCTTGCCATCGTCGATCGAATAGAGCGAGAGCTCCGGGGATCGGAAATTGCTGACGTACAGCGTGGAGTTGTCTGCGGTCACAAGCCCGCGGACGGGGTGCGAGCCCATCAGGTAGGCTCCGCCCACATCGTCGGTGCTGGTGACAATCTCGGAAATGGAATTCGAATCGAAGTTGGAGACAAAGAGTTCTCCGCCGTCCGGCTTGAGGGCAAGGTGTACCGGCGTCCGGCCTACGTCGAGCAGCGCTTCCAGCGCATCCGGTGAAGCGGGTGCGCCATCTTTGGCGGCGTGGGCCAAGGCCACAACCATCACCTGGTGGCCGCCGGAGCAGGCGACGAAGGCCTTGCTGGAATCCGGCATGACTGAAATGTCTGTAGCTCCCGGGCAGCCTTCGATGACCTTGCGCAGGCGCGGCACTGGCTGCGCGTAAGACGCCAGCGTGTTGACTTCGAAAATACTGACGCTGTTTCCGGCGCGATTGGAGACGATCACCGACCTGCCGTCGGGAGCCGTGCGTGCCAGCCCGGGGCCTTCGCCTGTTCCGACAATCGCCAGTTGACGGCGCGCTTTCAAATCCAGAACGGAAAGGGAATTGGAGCCTGCGTTCGCGACGTAGGCCCAGTTTCCCGAAGGATCGACATCGAGGAAGTAGGGCTGCTTCTGGACAGGTATGTTGGCGGAGACGGCATTCTTCTCCGTATCGATGATGGACACGGAGCCATTCGCGCCGCGGTCGCCGGAATTGACCACGTAGACTTCGTTGCGTTTCGGATTGGCCGTTACGCCCGTGGGGTTGGCGCCTACCTGGAGTTCGCGGTCAAGCCGCACGTGCACCACATCGAAGATCGAAACCGTGTTGCTGCCACCGTTGGTGACGTAGGCGAATTCGCGATAGCTGGCGGGATATTCCGGGAAGTCGTGGTTGCGGCACGCAGAAAGGCCAATCAGCAGCACATTTGCCAAAACGGAAAACGACCGCCAGCCGGAGCCTGCAAAACGGCCACGGGGAGCCCTCGCGCGCGTGCGGCCTGGCACAGCCGGCATGGGGAGTTCCTTCACGCCGTCGGAGCTTCCACGTGAATGCCGCGGGGGACGGTTCGGTGCAGAACGGCCGCGATCTGTTCCAGCTCGTCCATCATGCCGGCAAACTGTTCGGGATAGATCGACTGCGGCCCGTCCGAGAGCGCTTTCTCCGGCTGATGATGCACCTCGACCATGATGCCGTCGCAGCCGACCGCGACCGCGCCGCGCGCCATGGGAACCACCTTGTTCCGCTTGCCGGTGCCGTGGCTGGGATCGACCAGGATAGGCAGGTGGCTCAGCCGCTGTACCGCCGGAATGATGCTCAGGTCGAGCGTGTTGCGGGTGTGGTCGGTGAAGGTGCGCACGCCACGCTCGCACAGGATCACCTGGTAGTTGCCTTCGCTCATCACGTATTCGGCGGACATCAGGAACTCGTCGAGGGTCGCGCTCATGCCGCGCTTGACCAGCACCGGTTTGCGGGTGCGGCCGGCCTTCTTGAGCAGCGAAAAATTCTGCATGTTGCGCGCGCCGATCTGAATCACGTCGGCATACTCGGTCACCAGCTCCAGCGACTCGCTGTCAATGGCTTCCGTGATGATGCGCATCCCGGTGCGTTCGCGGATCTCGGCCATGATCTGAAGGGCTTCTTCGCCGAGGCCTTGAAATGCGTAGGGCGAGGTGCGGGGCTTGAAAGCGCCGCCGCGGAAGAACTGTGCCCCGGAAGCTGCTACCTGGTCGGCGATGGCGAAAGCTTGTTCGCGGCTTTCAATCGAACAAGGCCCAGCGACAATGGCGATGGGCTGGTTGGTGCGTGCGCCGCCAATGGTGGCGTCGGTGCCGGAGAAGCGGATGATGGTGTCCTCTTCCTTCACGTCGCGGCTGGCTAATTTGTATGGCTTGGAAACCCGGATGACTTCGGCGACGCCGGGGAGGAATTCGAGGTTGCCTCGATCCACTTCACCCTGGTTGCCGGTGATGCCGATGGCTGTTCGCTGGGCTCCGGGAAGGGCGTGGGCGCGAAAGCCAAGTTGCTCAATGTGTTCGCAAACCGCCTGCACTTGT
>CAILBQ010000226.1 GCA_903832475.1 uncultured Acidobacteriota bacterium
GCTAATCTGTTGTTGGCACGGGCCACGGCGCGACGGACGGAGGTGTCGATCCGCATGGCTCTGGGTGCTGCGCGAATGCGTCTGATGCGCCAGATCTTCACCGAGAGCATTCTGTTGAGTTGTATTGGCGGATTGGCGGGGTTGGCGGTCGCCTATCTTGGCTCTCACTTAATTCTCGGCCTGGCATTTCCGGATGCGAAAAACCTGCCTATTCAGGCTTCACCTTCGTTACTGGTACTTGGGTTTGCCTTCCTGGTCTCTTTATTGACAGGTCTGATCTTCGGTGCGGCGCCTGCATGGGTTTCATCGCATGCGCAGCCTGCTGAAGCTCTGCGTGGATCCAATCGAGCCACCAGCGATCGATCCTCACTGCCGCAAAAGGGTCTGGTGGTCTTTCAGGCGGCGCTGTCGCTGGTACTGCTTGTCGGTGCGGTGTTGATGACGCGGTCCCTTTCGAATCTGGAGCATCAGGATTTCGGAATTGCAACAACGGATCGCTACGTTCTGCACTTCGACCCAGTCGGTGCGGGTTACACGGTCGATCGCGTGCAGCCACTCTATCGCGAAATTCAGTCAAGGTTTTCTGCGCTTCCCGGAGTGAAGGGAGTTGGCCTGGCTCTTTACAGTCCGCTTGAGGGAGACAACTGGGGAGAATGCGTGATTCAGCAGGGCCATCCGGCGCCTGCTCCCGGTTCGAAGTGCGGTTCCACCTGGGATCGCGTAAGCGTGGGGTATCTGGATGCCCTGGGCGTACCGATGGTGCGTGGCCGCTCGTTTACCGAGCAGGACACGGCTACATCTCTCCCGGTTGCCGTGGTGAACCAAACCTTCGTAAATCGCTTCTTTCCCAATCAGGATGCGGTCGGCAAGCATTTTGGAATCGACGATGTGTCGTATTCCAGCAGCTTTGAAATCGTCGGAGTTTTCAAGGATTTCAAGATGAATAATCCGCGCGAGCCAATTCGCCCTGTCTATTTGCGTCCTATGACTCAGCGCTTCGGCGGCTACAAAGAGGATTCGATGATAGGGGGCGAGGTGCAATCGATGTTCGCCAACTCCATTCTGCTGCGCTTTGATCGTCCCCAGCAAGACGTGGGCGAACTGGCGCGACGAACCCTGGCAAGCATCGATCCGAACCTGACGGTAATCGATCTTCGCTCCCTGGATGCTCAAGTAGCGGGTAACTTCAACCAGGACCGATTGATCGCGCGATTGACGACCCTTTTTGGCGTGCTTGCCTTGATGCTGGCGTGCGTGGGTTTGTATGGCGTGACGGCGTACTTTGTCGCGCGCAGGAGAAGCGAAATTGGCATTCGAATGGCATTGGGCGCCACCCGCACAGGCGTTGTCGGACTGGTGCTGCGCAGCGTCCTGTTGCAGATAGGGCTAGGGCTTGCCGTGGGGATACCGTGCTCTTTACTGGCGGGTCATCTAATGAAGAGCCTGCTTTACGGAGTCGGTTCGTATGATCCCGCCGCTTTGATTGGAGCAACGGCAATTCTCATCGTTTGCGCATTGACGGCTGGATTTTTGCCGGCCCGCAAAGCAGCGTCGATTGAACCCATGAAAGCGCTTCGCACGGAATAGTTTGGAGACAAGGCAGGAGTCGGCATGCAGACATTCGTTCAGGATCTTCGATACGCGGCGCGCCAGTTGATGCGCTCGCCAGGCTTTGCCGTCACGGTCATCCTGACTTTGGCGCTAGGCATCGGCGCGAATACCGCGATTTTCACTATCTTTGACCAGGTTCTTTTGAGGATGCTGCCGGTTGAACGGCCGAAGGAGTTGGTCCGGTTCGAGTGGACGGGATCCTTCCAAGGGTCGATGAGCAGCTTTGGCGGCGACAGTCGCAATTACTTTTCTTATCCGATGTATAAGGATCTTCGCGACAAGAACCAGGTCTTTACGGGCCTGCTGGCCGCTGTGCGGGGCAGCGTCGGCGTGTCGTGGCATGATCAGGCTGAGAATGAAGACGCCGAGATTGTCAGTGGGAATTATTTTGATGTACTTGGGCTGAGACCGAGGCTGGGCCGGCTATTGACTCCTTCCGACGACACCGCGAAGAATGCGAATCCGGTACTGGTATTGAGCTACGACTACTGGAAGACGCGGTTCTCGGCTTCGCCGGACGTAGCGGGTAGGACTGTGCTTCTCAACGGACATCCATTCACCATTCTGGGTGTAGCGCCGGAGGGGTTTCACAGCGCGATCGATGGTTACACTCCAGGCGTTTTTCTCCCCATCAGCATGACGGAAACGGCCATGCCCTGGACCATTCCGCGCGATGATCTGAACAATCACCAGTCGGTATGGCTGACGCTGATCGGACGACTCAAATCAGGCGTTACGGCTCAAAACGCTGAGGTCAGCCTGGGGCCTTTGTGGTATTCCCTGCGAGCCCAGGAGTTGCTGGGATATAAAAGCGCATCCCCGCGGTTCAAGGACGGATTTCTCAGGCGAACGCACTTGAAAGTGCTGGATGATTCCACTGGTTTCATGCCGCGAAGGGCCGATCTCAAAACCCCTCTGCTGGTGTTGATGGGCATGGTCTTCGTGCTGGCAGCGATGTGTGCCGTCAACGTGGCGACGCTGTTGCTGCTGCGCGCAGCAGGGCGTGTGCGCGAGATTTCGATGCGTTATGCGCTGGGAGCAGCGCGATCCCGCATCGTGTCGCAATTGCTGGTGGAAGGTGGAGTGCTTGGGCTTTGCGGCGCGGTCGCCGGAGTCATCCTGTCGCCGTTCATTGCGAGGGTGCTGGTGCAGTTGATGACCAGCAGCGAAGATACGACGGAGGCGCCATATTCGGCGTCGCTTGACTTACGTGTATTGCTTTTCACGCTGGCTCTTTCCTTACTGGTTACGATCTTGTTCAGTGCGGCGCCAGCGCTGCAATTTCTGCGTCCCAGGCTGGCTGAAACGCTGCGGCAAAGCAGCGGCACAGCTTCCAAGCGGTCGCAGATGTTCCGGAAAATCGCTTTCGGTCTGCAAATAGCTTTGACCGTGTTATTGCTGGGGGGAGCTGGGTTATTTCTGAAGACGCTGACAAATCTGCGCGGGCAAAACATTGGTTTCCATACGGAACATGTGGTGAGTTTTGATGTCGATCCGACCCTCGCCGGATACGGTGACGATCGAGCCCAGCAGGTGGAATCGAGTGTCCTGGATGCGGTGCGCGGGGTTGCCGGTGTGCAGCAGGCAGCCGGCACGACGGATCCAGAGATATCCGGCGACTCCTCGAATTCGAACTACAGTGTGCAGGGTCATGCGGCAGCCGAGGAGGAGGACATGGATTTCGAGTCTCCCCGCATCACGACTGGATACTTCGCAACGTTGCGACAGCCTTTGCTGGCCGGTCGTGAATTCTCTTCGGCAGATGTAAAAGGAAGCCCTGAAGTTGCGGTGGTCAACGTCACGTTTGCCAAGCGATTTTACGGAACGCCGCAGAACGCGCTGGGGCGGCTCATTTCGGAAGGCGCCGGGAGTGACATCAAATACGACACCACGATAGTAGGAGTGGTTGGAGATGTGCGTCACCAAAACCTGCGCGATACTCCGCGGGGAACGGTCTACAGACCCTACCTGCAACAGAAGCATCCTGGAGGGCTGAGGTTCTATGCGTTGACAGCGCAGCAGCCGGAGGCGGTGGAGAGTACGATTCGTGAGCAGATCCATCGTCTCGATCCGAAGCTGGTTGTGGACGGGATGCGCACGATGGAGGAACAGGTGAATCGCAGCGTATCGAATGAAAGAGCGCTGGCGATGCTGGCGATGAGCTTTTCCGCGCTCGCTCTGCTGATGACGGCAGTAGGGCTGTACGGAGTGCTCGCTTTTGCGACTGCGCAGCGAACTCGCGAGATCGGGGTGCGCATGGCGCTGGGCGCGCAGCGCAGTTCAGTGGTTGCGCTGGTGATGCGCGAAATGGCGTTGACCGCATTTCTCGGCATCGCCCTGGCGCTCCCTGTTGCGTTTGTTCTCTCGAGGCTGGTGCGCAGTCAACTGTACGAGGTCCAACCAGGAGATCCGATGGCATTCTCGGGCGCCGTGCTGATCAGTGTGTTGATGATCCTGGTTGCAGCTGCTGTTCCCGCGCGCCGCGCCGCTTCCGTCGATCCGATGAAGGCGCTCAGAACCGAATAGGCTGGTCATTGGCAACAAGAAGTCTTTGGAGTGATACATACCATGATTGATTTGAGAAGGATCGAGCGAAGCTACAAGACAGGACATACGGAGACATGGGTTCTTCGTCACGTAAATCTGACGATTCGGCCAGGCGAATTTGTCACAGTGATGGGTCCGTCGGGAGCAGGGAAGTCTTCGCTCTTGAACGTACTGGCCATGCTCGACGATCAGTGGCACGGGGAGTTTTTCTTCGAGGATGAGGCGGTACACCGCATGAATCGGAAGCAGCGTGCAGACCTGGCGCGGCGGCGTATCGGCATGGTCTTTCAGAGCTATCACCTGCTTGATGACCTGAGTGTTGCCGAGAACATCGATTTGCCGCTCTCGTATAAAGACATACCACGGCAGGAGCGGCAGGCGTTGGTGGCTGATACATTGGATCGCTTCAATATTGTTGGCAAAAAGGACCTTTTCCCTAGCCAGTTATCGGGCGGCCAGCAGCAGTTGGTGGGTATTGCCCGCGCTGTCATTCACAAGCCCAGCTTGTTGCTGGCCGATGAGCCGACCGGCAACCTGCATTCCGCTCAAGCGAAAGAGATCATGGAATTATTCACCAAGTTGAATGCAGAGGGTACGACAATCGTGCAGGTAACTCATTCTGAAGAGAATGCGAAGTATGGTTCGAGAGTGATCGAACTGAGAGACGGCTGGCTGTATTCCGACACTGCTGGACTTCCGCAGCAAAGCGTACCGGCAGGGGTGCAATCGTGATGGAGGAGAAGCGCCCAGGATATGAATCAACGAGAACCACCTATTCAAACAGACCGGTGCACGGGGCATCCTTGAAAGTTATCGCCTTATTCTGCTGCTTCAGCATCTCGCTGCAAACCGTGACGCCTATGCTGGCGCAGAGTGTGCCTGGCGCCACGACAGGGGCGCCGGCTCCGCAAGCGCCTCCGGCAGCAGCACCCGTGGCAAATTCGACAGCGCCTATGTCGATACCCTTTGATGAGTTATTGAAGCCATCGCACAATCCGATCAATGCGTATCGGGGTCGCACCGTTCCGCCGCCAAACATGGCCAACTCGGTTCGTCTGAACGATCTGGTTCGCGATGGAAAGTTGTATCTGTCGCTACGCGATGCGATCGATCTTGCGCTCGAAGACAACCTGGACATGGTGATCGCCAGATATAACCTGCCGATTGCGCAAATGGACATTCTGCGCACGGCGGCGGGCGGCACAACGCGCGGTGTCAATACGGGCGTGGTTTCGGGTACGCCGGGCGGCGGAGGGGCATCCTTTGGCGGAGGTTCAGGTGCGGGCGCAGGCGGTACGTCAAGCGGCGCAGGCGGCGCCGGCGCGGGCGCTTCGGGACTGGTGCAATCGACACTGGGCACTGGAACGGCTGTATCGAATTACGACCCGTTCCTCTCGGCGACCACGTATGTCGATCACACTACGCAGTTGCTGCCGAATAAGATCGTGTATGGCATCCCGGTTATTCACCTCAACGAGATTCTCGCAAATTTCGCGTATTCGCAGGCGTTTCCTACCGGCGGCAGCATTCAGGCGGTGTGGAACAACAATCGTCAGACGACAAATAGTCCGAACAACACTTTCAATCCGCAATTCACCTCGTATGTCGAAATCTATGCGCAGCAGCAATTGCTGGCCGGGTTCGGGACAGCTACCAATCTTCGCTTCCTGCGCATCGCACGCACCAATCAAAAGGTGTCAGACATCGCCTTTCGAGCGCAGGTGATCGCGACGGTTACTCAGATCTGCGACCTGTACTGGGATTTGGTCAGCGCGTACGACCTTGAGCAGGTGAGCGAGCGATCGGTTGCATTTGCCAATGAGACATTGACCACGAGCCGCAAGCAACTCGAGTTGCAAGCGATCCCGGAAATGGATGTGCTGAAGGCTGAGGGAGAGGTGGCGACCCGCGAGCAGGACCTGACCGTAGCCCGCACGAATCTTCAACTACAAGAGCTGTACATGAAGAATGCGGTTACACGAAGCCTCGACGATCCGATCCTGGAAGAGATGCCGGTTGTACCGACCGATCACATCGGCGCACAGTCGACGGTCACCTCAGTGCCGGTGCAGCGGATGATCGACGACGCATTGAAGAATCGCACTGAATTGCAAGAGTCTACGCTGGTCCTGAAGAACAGCGAACTGAGCCGTAAGACTGCACGTAATGCGCTGCTTCCTTCCTTGTCTCTGTACGGTTTTCTCTCTGGGACAGGTTTTGCCGGGCCGACCAATCCGCTGGCTGGATCGACGACTTCCACATCGCCGACGACCTATGGCGGCGCGTTGGAGAATGCGTTGAATTACTCTTCGCCGGAATACCAGGTCGGCTTCCAACTCGGCATTCCCATTCGTAACCGCATCGCCAAGGCAGATCAACTGCGGACGGAACTCGAGTATCGCCAGTCGCAGGTGTATCTGGAGGAATTGAAGAAGCGCATTCGCATTGAAGTGCGCAATGCACGCTACGCGCTGGAACAAGGTGCGAGCCGCGTGGATGCAGCCCGCAAGGCGCACGACCTGGCTGCAAAGACCCTCGACATCATGCAGAAGGAACAGAAGCTTGGCGCTGGATCCAACCAACAGACGCTTGCCGCGGAACATGACCTGGCCCTGGCCGAATCAGCTTTGGTTACCGCCGAAACGGGCTATGAGAAGGCACGCATCGAAGTACGCCGCGCGACGGGCTCGGTGCTTGAGGAGTATGGCATCTCCCTTGAAACAAGCAGCAAGGGTGAACTCTCTGGAACAGTAACGCGATCCTCCACAGGCGATGTTCCGAGTGGACACTAGCCCGTTCAGACTGACACACTGGCAAAGAGTATGACGACCGGGAACACAGGCAAGAACACGAGTTCTACGAGCGAGAGGCCTTACAAACTCCTCATTGCGGATGACCAGCCTCAGATTCTTGAGGCTTTGCGTTTGCTGCTCAAGCCGGAAGGCTATCAGTTGGAAATGGTTCGTACGCCGGCGCTGTTGCTGGAGGCGCTGCGCAACGACAGCTTCGACGGTGTTTTGATTGACCTGAATTATACCCGCGACACCACCTCAGGGCAGGAGGGGATGGACCTGGTCGTTCGTGTGAAAGAGATCGATTCTCAATTGCCTGTCATTGCGATGACGGCCTGGGGCAACATTGATCTCGCTGTTGAAGCAATGCGGCGCGGGGCCAGCGATTTTATCCAGAAGCCTTGGGAAAATGCGCGGCTGCTCAGCGTACTGCGGGCGCAGATGGAGTTGCATCGAAGCCAGAAGCGTACCCAGTGGCTCGAGGCTGAAAATCGCATTCTGCGTGCGCCGGGTGCTCCAGATTTTATCGCCTCGGCTCCCTCGATGCGGCTGGTTTTGGAGACGATGTCGCGGGTCGGGCCGTCGGACGCCAACGTGCTTATTCTGGGAGAACATGGTACGGGCAAAGAAGTTGTCGCGCAGATGCTTCACCGTCTTTCTGCGCGAGCTTCGCGCACTTTGGTAGCTGTCAACACGGGCGCACTTCCCGAAGGCACGTTTGAAAGTGAGCTGTTCGGCCACGTCAAAGGCGCATTCACCGATGCTCGCAACGATCGCATCGGACGCTTTGAACTGGCAAACGGAGGCACGCTTTTTCTCGATGAGATTGCGAATATTCCGATCAGGCAGCAGGCAAAGATTCTGCGTGTTCTGGAAACTGGCGAGTTGGAACGAGTCGGTTCGTCAAGAACGCAATCTGTTGATGTGCGCGTGCTCTCCGCGACCAACGCCAACCTGCGCCAGGACTGCGCCGAAGGCCGCTTCCGGGAAGACTTGCTGTTTCGCTTGAATACGGTGGAGTTGGTCCTGCCTCCGCTTCGCGATCGGCGTGAAGATATTCCCGCGCTGGCTGGACATTTTCTAGCGCGACATGCAACAAGATATCGCCGCTCCATACAAGGCCTCGAACCTTCAGCCTTGCAGATGATGCTTCAGTATGCATGGCCAGGGAATGTCCGGGAGTTGGATCACACCATTGAGCGCGCTGTGCTAATGGCGCGAGGCACTCATATAGAGACTACGGATCTGGCGCTGCAAGGTCAACGATCGACGGCTCCCAACACCATGGATGAGATGAGTCTTGAAGCGGTCGAAGCCATCTTGATACGCAAGGCGCTCGCTCGGGTGGGTGGAAACGTCAGCCAGGCCGCGGATGCGCTGGGATTGAGCCGCGGCGCGCTCTATCGTCGAATTGAAAAGTATGGTCTGTGAGCTCTCATGACCAACGACGACAGGATCGGCGACGAATTTGACGAGGAGTTTCCCGTCGCTGTGACGGAGCTGAAGCGTCTGCCGCTGCATCGTTCGCGTCAACGTCTTAGTTTCGAACGGCGGCTTCGCCTGTGGCTGTACGGCATGGGTTTGCCGCTGATCGGGCTGACGGCTCTTGAGCTGAATCAACTGCATGTTGACCCATCAGTTCAATGGATTGCGCTGCCGTCTCTCATCGTGGCTTGGCTGTTCATCGTATCGCTGGTTCTTGAGCAAATTATCCGTCCTTTGCAGACTCTGGCGAACGTGGTGGCGGCGCTGCGCGAAGACGATTATTCGTTCCGCGCGCGGGGCGGGCGGCGCAACGACGCAATGGGCGACCTGGCGCTGGAGATCAATGCCCTGGCGGGTATGCTTCAAGTGCAGCGCGTGGGCGCGATGGAAGCGATGGCGCTGGTCGAGCGCGTGATGAAGTCGATGCAGTCGCCGGTGTTGGCCTTTGATCCGGAAGGGCGACTCAAGCTCCTCAATTCTGCCGCGGAGCGTGCGTTCAACCTGGGCAAGACAGGCGTGCCGCTCTCTTCCTCTGGCAGGCGCGCCGCGGACAATTCGGCTGCCGGGATGGCGGATTTAGAGCGGCTGCTGCAGGCTGAGGATAATGACCTCCTGTCGCTGACAAATTCGCAGCAATCCGCGCGGTGGGTGGTGAAGCGGACCAAGTTCCGATTGCGCGGCATCCCACATACGCTGTTTGTGTTATCGGATGTGAGTGAAGCCCTGCGGGAGGAAGAGCGACTGGCCTGGGAGCGGCTGATCCGCGTGCTGGGTCACGAGATCAACAATTCACTGACTCCTATCAAATCGATCGCAGGCAGTCTGCGCAGCCGGCTTCGCTCGGTGGCGGGGGAACTCGTCGATGATGAAGATTTTGCGCGTGGTCTCGAGGTGATTGAAGATCGTGCAGAATCGTTGAATCGCTTCCTGCAAGCCTATCGAGAACTCATGGGTCTGCCTGCGCCCAAGCTGGAAAATGTTTCTCTTGCGGCGATCATCCGGCGAGTAGCGAAACTTGAAACGCGTGTGGTCGTGTCGGTCAACGAGCAATCTGATCTGGTGGTTCGTGCAGATCCGGATCAGCTGGCCCAGGCGCTGATCAATCTTGTTCGCAACGCGGCTGAAGCGGCCATGAGCCCAGACGCCGCGATGGTCGCGGAGATTCCTTCGAAGGGAACCAGGGCAGCGAGGGAGGTCGTTGGGGAAGAACCCATGGTCGCGATCGAATGGCTATCTGCGCATGGGGAGGTGCTCATCACCATTCTCGATAACGGGCCTGGACTCACCAACGCGAGCAATGTGTTTGTGCCGTTTTATACAACCAAACCGGGAGGTACGGGGATTGGGCTCGTCCTGGCGCAGCAGATCGCCATGGCACATTCGGGTTCGGTGCAGCTCGTCAACCGGCTGGGAACACACGGGTGCTGCGCCTGCCTTCGACTGCCGCTAGAGTCCGCCTCGCTCACTGCGCAATGACTGGTGCACGTGATGATGGCTGCAGGCATCAGCAGCCGCTTGCCTGGAAGCTCTAAGATAGAAGCGGAAGCATCGTTTTGGCATCAATTCGAATAGCGTAGGATGGGCCTGTATGTCGTGCCTACCTGCCGTGTCATAAGGGTGGGATCGCAGGAGGTACATATCATTGACTCTCGGACAGACACCAATTGAACCTCTGCGCCCGTCAGAGGATACAGACTCGTCAAAGGCTCAGGGACACCTGCAAGAGCACATCGATCTGATTGCCAAGCACGAGCAGGAATTCTTAGAGCAGCGCACCCAGTCCGAGAAGATCGGTGATCGAATGGCGAGCCTCATTGGCAGCCTGACGTATGTTGCCACGCATGTTCTTCTGTTTGCCCTTTGGATTGGCTGGAACACCTTTCCGTTGGGCAGCCTGCCCCATTTTGACCCGTTTCCATTTCCGCTGCTGAATTTTCTTTTTGCTTTCGAAGCGATCCTGGTGGCGGCTTTCATTCTCATGCGCCAATCGCGGATCAGTCGCCGCTCCGAAGAGCGCGACCACCTGATGCTGCAGATCCTGCTGCTGACAGAGCGAGAGATCACCGCTGTCCTCGGTGTCGACCGGCAGATTGCAGCTCGAGTCGGATTGCACAAAGTGGCAGCCAACGACGAGATTACGCAGCTCAGTCAACAAACCTCGATTGACGACGTTGCCCAGGGAATTAAAGAGAGTTTGCCGAGCGAATAGTGCTGACGTGAATCTCCGTTTGAGGATGATTGCCGTACGCTACTTCAGATCGTGATTCGAATGCTGGAGCGGGAGAATGGGGTCGAAGCGGCAACATTCAGCCACGATCCTGGTGTCTGGAAATAAGGGTGCCTTCGAGATCCGCAATGACAGAGAAGTGACGTGTGGAGCGCGGATGGACAGGGTAAGGCATAGCTGCATGGTCAGACAGTCCAAGTCTTGCGCGGACGGCTTTTTACGGTTCGCACTTCGGTCCGTTTCTGTGTTGGCTAAGAGTTTAACTGTAGGCTCAAGGCGGCTAACTTTAAACGCCAAGCGTCCGATCGAGTTTCAAAAAAATTGCCATCGAATCCAATGCAATGCCGCGAAAGACTCAAATGATCAAATATTCGGAGCGAAGTGAAAGCATCCGTTGGCGAGCATTTTTAGGAGGAAAGCAATAAGAATTAACAGAACTTTAGAGATCCTTTAACGATAGGTATCGTGAATCAGTTTGAGTCTAGTTTCTAATGAGAAGGTCGTCCCAGTACGGGCTTTTATCTTCTGCATGGCACAAATCGCAAACTCATAGTCTGATAGCTGAGATTGCCAACAGTGTGTCTGTGAAGTGTCCATCGTCCTTGGTGAGACGGGCTGGTTCATCGTGCCTGTGGTTCGGTCTGGAACTCGGGAAGTGATAAGTCCTTATGCAGGTAAGAGACTTACTTCCAGGTGCAGAGAAAAGTTCTTCATGGTGCATCGTGAAAATTCTAGTGATCGAAGACGAGGTCAAAACCGCCAAGTTTCTGAAGAGGGGGCTGGTAGAGGCGGGCTTTGTGGTGGACGTAGCTGAAGATGGCTTGGATGGCCTGCACCTCGCTTTGGAATCTGAATTCGATCTGATCATTTTGGATGTCATGCTTCCCAGTCTAGACGGTTGGCAGGTACTTACTCGTCTTCGTGGGGCAGGCAATCGGGCGCTGGTCATGTTCCTCACCGCCCGCGATGCTGTGCATGAGCGAGTCCGCGGCTTTGAACTGGGAGCTGACGATTATCTGGTGAAGCCGTTCGCCTTTTCAGAACTGCAGGCGCGTGTGCGTTCGTTGCTTCGCCGTGGACCCGCGCGGTTGTCGGATGCGCTTCGGTTTGCCGACCTGGAGATCGATGTGATGCGTCAGCGAGCGACGCGCCGTGGCCAACGACTTGATTTGACGTCGAAAGAGTTCCTTCTGTTGTCTCTATTGGCGCGGCGCGCAGGAGAAGTGTTGTCACGCACCTTGATTGCGGAAGCGGTCTGGGACATGAACTTCGACAGCGACACCAATGTTGTTGATGTGAATGTGCGCCGGTTGCGCAGCAAGGTAGACGATCCATTCCCGGTGAAATTGATTCGGACTGTCCGGGGTGCGGGCTATGTTCTGGAAGCCGACTAGAGGCTTATTCACAGGCACACGCTTGTGGAGAACCTTAGCCTTTCGACTTGCCGCCGCTTACGCTCTGGCCGGGCTGTTCCTTGTGTCCCTGGCCACGGCGAGCCTCTATCTGGTGCTGGTCAGGGAGCTGGAAAAGAGTACCCAGCTGTTTCTTGCCGACAAAGTGCATGTGCTGAGCACCCTGCTTCGAGATAGACCTGAAGATGCCGATGCATTGCGGGAAGAAATCGAATTGGAGTCGGCGGCGCGACAATATGAACACTTTTATATCCGCCTGCTTGACGAGCACAACAAGCCATTGCTGATGACACCAGGGATGGCCAGCCAACTGGATCTGGAACAGTTGTCCGAGCAGACCGGAAGCCGCCTGGGACGAACGGTTGCAATGATGGGTAGAAATCAGTTGCCCTTTCGCGTGATCACGGTACGTTCTTCACTGGGGTCTTCGCTCACGCAAAAAGACACACTTCAGATTGCGATCGATGTGTCGGAAAAGGAAGCCCTGCTGGCGCGCTTTCGACTCTGGTTCTGGGGGGTTTTCCTGGCGACTGCTGCACTTTTTCCATGGGTTGGCTATCACATCGCCCGGCGCGGCATCCGGCCGGTCGAAGAAATGGCCACGACAGCGCGACACATCAGTTCGACGAATTTGCGGGAACGCATCCTTGCGGACGGATATCCCTTCGAGTTGGCCTCACTGGCCTCTACGTTCAACGACATGCTGGATCGACTGGAAGATTCCTTTGAGCGAATCTCGCGTTTCTCTGCCGATATTGCACACGATTTGCGAACACCCGTGAATAACATTCGCGGCGAAGCGGAAGTTGCGTTATCCCGCGCACGAAGTTCGCACGAATATCGAGAAGTCATTGAATCCTGTTTGGAGGAGGCGGTGCGTCTTTCCGAACTGATCGGCGATCTTCTATTCCTGGCGCGAGCCGAGAGTCCTTTAACACGACTGCGAAGTGAGCCAGTAGACGTTCGAGAATTGCTCTGGGGACTGAAGGAGTACTACGAAGCCTGGGCCGTCGACTGCGGGGTTGATCTTCACATGACACTTGGTGATGAGCCGATCATTGCCGAGTTGGACCGTGCGCTGTTGCAACGGGCTGTCGGCAATCTCGTTTCCAATTCACTGGCGCATACGCCACCGGGTGGATCTGTTCATTTGGAGATCGAGGCGAGTGCTTCTTCGATCCAGATCGCCGTCAGCGATACGGGAGCTGGTATTCCAGCCGATTCCCTGCCACGAGTTTTCGATCGTTTCTTTCGTGTCGATACGTCGCGTTCGAAAGGTTCAGGCGGGACTGGCTTAGGTCTGGCAATCGTCCAGAGTATTGTGCAGCTGCATGGGGGCAAGGCAGAAATTTCAAGCCAGTTAGGACACGGAACGCGTGTGAGCTTCTGCATTCCTTTCTCCAGGCAGATGACAAAACTGTAATGTCGCCGTAACTCTCTTGTGCGGCGGACCTCGTTACTCTCCTCTCGTGTGCAGCTCCAGTGCGCCAGAGTCGCGAATTCATCACGGGTTGCGTGTTGATGCCGGGAGCCTTAAAGCTCGACGAATCAATATGTTCATACGAGATGAATTTGCCCGATAGAAATGCGTAAACAGAAGGATCCAAGGGGGAGAACAATCTATGTTTGAAGTGAAACCAGGTTTATCTCGAGGTAGTCGACTAACTCTGCTTGTCGGCCTGCTGATGGCGGGGATGAGCGCTTCCGCGTTGGCTCAATCCGTGCCGTTTCCGACGTATCAGGTTGGACCGCAGCCGGACGGAACCTATGTCGTCAGCGACGGCACGATCATCACACCGGCAGGCATCCAGGTTGACCTCGGTATCCGCGTTCGTGCCAAGGCCATCGCGGTGAACCCGAAAGGCAATCATACGGCCGCCGTACTTACGTTGGGCACGTCCGTCAAGAATGGTAACGGGGCCGTTGAAGTGTTCAACACCCAGACCGGCGTCGTCCTGCAGAGCTATTCGACGCTCGGCACCGACTCGAGTGGCAGTACCACCGGCATTACTTACACGCCGAATGGAGACTTCCTGCTTTTCAGCCAGGACTCCAGCTTTGTGGGCATGGCTAAAGTAGCGGCGGACGGCACACTGTCGGATTTTGCGCACATCAGCGTTCCAATCAATGCAACCGTCGTCAGCTATCCTGGATATGGGTCTGTCGATCTTCTGAACACGGTGAAGTGCTTTCCCAACAGCCCTCCAGGAACTACTGGCAGTTCGGCCGTTCCATGCGGTATTCCCATTTCGCAAGGCACTTCGCTGCCCAGCGGTATTGCGATCTCCCCTGATAACCATGCGGCCTACGTTGTGCTGAACACGAATGGCACGCTGGGCAGGATTGATCTGACTCGGAAGATCCCTGTACTGAATACGCAGGTTCGTGTTGGCAACGTGCCCCACAGCGTCGTGATCGCACCGGATGGCAAAACCGCCTATGTGTCCAA
>CAILBQ010000227.1 GCA_903832475.1 uncultured Acidobacteriota bacterium
GGGGCTCTACTCGTCGGCGCTGTCGGACTGGCGCCGGCAGCGCGCCGCGGGCGCATTCGAGGCTTTGAGCCCAGTCGCGCGCGGCCCCAAAATCGCGCCGGCCAATCCGTTGGCCGCCGAGCATGCGCGCCTGCTGCGCGAGAACAAGCGCCTGACGCAACGGTTGGAGCGCGCAGAGGCGATCATCGATCTCCAAAAAAACGGTCTCGGATCGTACGCCCGCCTGTGGCGGTAGAAACATTTGGAGCTATGCTGGTGCGGAGGGGAGTGGCCGTCCACTTTTTGGTGGAATTGACCCCGCAAAAAAACGTGGTCCATGGGCTGTAGCGGACTTGAGAATGGTGACGCCTTCGGGCGATCCCGATTAGGAAATTGATCTACTCCGCAGCCCAGCCCCTCACTGGCTTTTCTCAGGTAGGAGGGTCCACGCCATGTCTGATTCCAAACGATCCCGCTCCCAGCGGAATCTGTCCCCGGTTCACCCGGCCGCCGCAGCAATCGACATCGGCGCCACCATTCACGTGGCCGCCGTCGGCCCGGATCGCGACAAAGAACCGGTCCGGACTTTCCAAACGTTTACCGATGACCTTCACCGGTTAGCGGACTGGTTCACCGCGTACGGGATCAAAACCATCGTCATGGAGTCCACCGGCGTCTACTGGATTCCAGTCTACGAGATTTTGGAGCAGCGCGGCTTCGAGGTGCTGGTGGTCAACGCCAGGGATGCAAAGCATGTCCCTGGGCGCAAGACCGACGTCAGCGACGCGCAATGGCTGCAGCGTCTTCATGAATATGGATTGCTGCGCGCCAGCTTCCGGCCACAGGCCGAAATGGCTGGGCTGCGCGCTTATCTGCGACAGCGCGAGCGCCTGCTGGACTATGCCGCAGCGCATATTCAGCACATGCAGAAGGCTTTGACGCAGATGAACCTTCAACTCCATCATGTCATATCCGACATCACGGGCGTCACGGGTATGCAGATAATCCGCGCTATCGTGGCGGGCGAACGCGATCCAGATGTTCTGGCCTCCTACCGCGACAGGCGCTGTCACGCATCGGCCGAGACCGTGCGTCAGGCGCTCGTTGGAAACGATCGTGAGGAGCACATCTTCGCTTTAACCCAGGCTCTTGAACTGTATGAAGTCTATCAGACCAAGGTTTTAGCCTGTGACGAGAAAATCGAGGCAATCCTGAAGCGGCTGAAGCAGAGCGCCGCCCCGCCAATAAACAAGCTTCCCGTCGCCAGGCATAGGACCCGCCAGCCTAATGCCCCGGCGTTCGAAGTGCGCGACGCGCTCCACGCGATCCTCGGGGTTGACCTCACGCAGATCCACGGCCTGGGGCCATACCTCGCGCTCAAGCTGGTCGGAGAGTGCGGCGCCAATCTGGCGGCATGGCCGAGCGCGAAACACTTCACATCATGGCTCGCGCTCGCCCCCCATAACAAGATTTCTGGGGGAAAGGTGTTGTCGTCGAGAACGCGACGCACCAGCAATCGGGCCGCGTCATTGCTCCGGCTCGCCGCCATCGCGGTTGGGCGAACCGACACCGCGCTGGGCGCATTCTACCGCCGGTTATCGGCCCGTGTCGGCAAAGCCAAAGCCATCACTGCAACCGCGCGCAAGATCGCCGTTCTTTTCTATAATTCGCTCCGGCACGGCATGGCCTATGCCGATCCAGGCGCAGGATACTATGAAGACCGCTACCGGCAGCGCGTCCTGAGCAATCTTCAACGGCGAGCGAAGTCGTTGGGATTCGTGCTGCAACAAGCAGAGAGCGGTGGCGCCCAGGCCGGTGTTTCTTAGGAAA
>CAILBQ010000228.1 GCA_903832475.1 uncultured Acidobacteriota bacterium
CCAAACATTCATCGCCGAACTCCAGCGAACTCTAGAAAATCCGCACTCTTGCATATTGCTTGCTCTGCCTTGCCATTACCGACTTCCGCAAAGATTCGGTAAACATATAGATTGTCTATTGCAGAGTCAAGCCATTCGCTTCCCATGGAGCTCCCTCTCTGGCTCGACTCCCGGGTCTCTCAAGCATAGGACAATTCACATCCGCGCTTGGCTACTACCGATCAAATTACCTCAAAATCCAAAGTTCCGATAAGAAAACATTTGCCTATCTGAATAAAGAAATGTTACTCCTTGTCCGCGCAACCATCGAGGCTATTCCGCCTCGCCTGCGTTCCGGGCTGCCCGGAGATCCAGGAGATCGGCTATGTCTACCCCCACCTGTACCCCGTTCCGCCGCCCGTTCTTGATTTTCGCCTTCGTACTCGTCTGTGCCGGGCCTCTCTGCACCCGCGCCGCGCTGGGCCAGTCCGCTCCCGTCCCGCCCTTGACTATCCACTGGGATAAGACACTCCTGGTCTCGAAATCCACGCCCACTCTCCAGGTCGTCGTCAATCCCATGACCGCCCCGGGGTCCCCGATTCATGACGCTACTTTCCAGTCTCTCAAGGATTTAGGCGCCGACTACGTCCGCTACGTTCCATGGTTGCCCTACCCCCAGTGGGCCGTCGCCGAGCTTCAGCCGCCGACCAAAGACAAAACCTCCTGGGACTTCACCGCCATCGATCCAATGACCAAGGACTTCCTGAACGCCACGGAAGGCCACTCGACCGTCATGAACTTCTCCACCATCCCCGCTTGGCTCTTCAAAACGGACAAACCGGTCACCTACCCGTCCGACCCCGCCAAGCCATTCTGGGATTACACCCAGGGTACCGAACTCGTCGATCCCTCCGGCAAAGCGCTCGGCGATTACTTCGCCCGCCTGGTCAGCTGGTACACCAAGGGCGGCTTCACCGATGAGAACGGCGTCAAGCACGAGTCCGGCTACCACTACAAATTCCCCATCTGGGAAGTGCTCAACGAAGTCGACTTCGAACACACCATGACTCCGAAGCAATACACCGAGCGTTACGACTTCATCGTTTCCGCCATCCACAAGGTCAGCCCGGAAACCAAGTTCATGGGCATCGCCATGGCCATGCCCGGCAAGCAGCCCGAGTACTTCGAATACTTCCTCAATCCCAAAAATCACAAGCCCGGCATCCCGCTCGACTACGTCTCCTACCACTTCTACGCATCGCCCGGCCCCACCCAGACCATCGAAGACTGGCAGTACACCTTCTTCGCCGAGGCCGACGGCTTTCTCGACAAGGTCCGCTACATCGAGTCCATCCGCAAGCGCCTCTCCCCCGCCACCAAGGTCGACCTCGACGAGCTGGGCGTCATCCTCGGCGACGGTATCGGCAATCTCGATGGCGACACACCGTACAAGCCCTACCCCGCCGCCTACTGGAATCTCGCCGGCTCCATGTACGCCTATCTCTACATCGAGCTCGCCAAGCAAGGCATCGACATCGTCGGCGAATCCCAACTCGTCGGCTACCCCACCCAGTTTCCCTCCGTCAGCATGATGGACTGGGAAACCGCCAAGCCCAACGCCCGCTTCTGGGTTCTCAAGCTCCTCAAAGACAACTTCCAGCCCGGCGATAAGCTCGTCGAAACCACCGTCACCGGCCTCTCCGCCTCGGAAGTCTCCGCCCAGGCCTTTGAAACCCCGAAAGGCAAGCGCCTCTTGCTGCTCAATAAGCACGCCAAGGCCATCACTCTCCCCCTGCAACCCGACGCAGGCGCCGGAACCGCCGTCGCCGTCGACGAAAAAAGTGGCGAAGGCCCGGCACGGTCTGTCACCATCGAAGGCGGCAAGATCACCCTCGAACCCTTCGCCGTGACCCTCATCAGCTGGTGAACCCGATGTCTCAACCACGCAAAACCCAACGCGTAGCCTTCACCCTTCGCATCAAATCCGGCATGGGCGAGGGCTACGACAAGCGCCACAACCCCGTCTGGCCCGAGATGCTCGATCTCCTCAAACGCTCCGGCATTTCCAACTACTCCATCTTCCGCCGCGACCAGCAGCTCTTCCTCGTCCTCGAGTGTGAAGACTTCGAAGCCACCTGGGCCCGCATCGAAGCCGACCCCATCAACACCCGCTGGCAGGAAAGCATGGCCCCCTACTTCGAACCAATCGAACCCACCAACCCCGGCGAGCGCTTCCCTATGTTCCAGGAAGTCTTCTTCATGCCCTGACCCGTAGTTGCCTTTGCTCTTTTGGTTGTCATCCTTCGCGAAGCGGAGGATCTGCTTCTGCCGTTGTCCTTGCCGTTGCTCTTTTGTTTGTCATCCTTCGCGGAGCGGAGGATCTGCTTCTGCCGTTGTC
>CAILBQ010000229.1 GCA_903832475.1 uncultured Acidobacteriota bacterium
ACGCTGAGCGAGGAGACGGTGAAGCGGCATCTTTCGAATATTTTCGATAAGACTGGCGTCTCGACGCGGCTGGAACTGGCGCTGTTTGCCATCGCGCACCAGCTGGTTACGCCTTCTTAGGTTGTCTCTATTCCCGTTGGGAGTCCGGAATCAAGAAAATTTCCGGTGTCCGGGAATAAATTAGGATTGCTCCGGTTCTCTATGAGGAAGGAGCAATCATGCATAGGCTTATTTCCTGGCTCATCCACCCTCCCACGGACGGTCCTCGATCCATCCTCCTGCTGAGACTCATGGCAGGAGGCGTATTTTTCTGGGAAGGCCTGTTGAAGTTTGCCTACACCAACCAGGGTGTCGGGCGCTTTACCAAGCTGGGCATTCCCTACCCGCATGAGATGGCTGTTTTTATCGCCTGCCTGGAAATCGGGGGCGGGCTGCTATTGCTCTGTGGGCTGGCAACGCGGCTGATCGCCATTCCTTTTGTGATTGAGATGATTGTGGCGATTTTGACCACGAAGATTTCGATCTTTTTCGGCACGTCGCCGCTGGGGTTGCCGGCTTCGCCGCCGAGGGTGGGCATGTGGGCGGTGCTGCATGAGATCCGAGCAGATTGGGCCCAACTGCTTATCACGCTGTTCCTGCTGCTGAATGGACCTGGCCGATGGTCGCTGGACGCTGTCTTGCGCCGTCGACGAATGGAAGCGCGCTGAAGTCTGCAGGCGACAGGACTGATCTCGATCAGGTTGCGAGCAGTTCTTTTGCGAGGCGATCGAGAATCGAGTCGGTTTCGTCGCAGAGGCCGGTGTGGACCGGGGAGGGCTGCAGGATGGTGCTGCGAGCGGAGACCAGCCAGTGGAAGCGCTCGCGCTGAGGCAGCTTTGCGATGGGGCCTGCGGAGGGGTCGCCGGCGCAGATGCGGACGACGGCCTCCAGGTGGTGCCTGACCAGATCGATGTCGACTTCCGGCCAGAGGGCTTTGAGCCGCGCGGGATCGAGATGGATGCGCGCGTCGAGGTAGCGCTTTTCCAGGCAGAAGACGACCACGCCGGCGTTGATGAATTCCTGGCGTTCGACGCGGGGTACGATACGGATGACAGCGTAATCAAACGAGGCGGGCATGGGCCTGGATCGCCTCCTGTTCGAAGATTGCGGACGACTCGAGCCGACGCAGGAAGAAATCGACGTATTCAGTGCGCTTTTCGGCGGGCGTTTGTTCGCTGGGGATGCTGTCCAGCCATGGGCCGGGGACCTGATCCAGGATGTGCCTGAATGTCTCCCGGTTGAGGAGGCTGCGGGCCTGGGCGGCTGCGGATTGGATTTCGCTCGCCCAGGGGAGCAGGACGTGATGCTCGATTTCGGCGAACGGCGAGCCGGCCTTGGCATGCATGGTGGCCCAGTTGTGGTGGAAGAAGAGGGCGGCGCCGTGATCGATCAGATAAAGCTTGCGGTGCCAGAGGAGCAGGTTGGCGTTGCGGGCGGTACGGTCGACGTTCTGGGTGAATGCATCCAACCAGACGGTCAGCGAGGCTTCCGCGGGCGAGGCGGCGTCGCGGGCGGCGGGATCGAACATGGTGGAACCGGGAAGGTAATCGAGGGCGAGGTTGAGTCCGGCGCTGGCTTTGAGCAGGTGGCGGATTTCGTAGTCGGGCTCGTTGCGGCTGAGGGCGGCGTCGATTTCGATGAAGACGATTTCGGGGACGCGCAGGCCGAGGGAACGGGCGATTTCGCCGGCGAGGAGTTCGGCGACCAGGGCGAGGGGTCCCTGGCCGGCTCCGCGGAATTTGGCGACGTAGAGACCGAGGTCGTCCGCTTCAACGATGGCGGGCAGGGAGCCGCCTTCGCGTAAGGGAAGGACGTAGCGGGTGGCCTGAACGGTGCGGAGCATGGAATCCTCAGTGTATCGGTTGACGCGGAAACCGGAAGCGGGATGATGGAGAATCGGAAGCCGGAGGAGAACGGATGAAGATCGCATTTCTGGGGTTAGGCAACATGGGCACGGCGATGGCCGGGCGGCTGCTGGCGGCGCTCGATACCGGCGACACGCTGACGGTTTGGAACCGGACGGCGAAGGCTGCAGAGGGGCTGGTGGAGCAGGGAGCGAAACTGGCGGCGACTCCGGCCGAGGCGGCGGAAGAGGCGGAAGTGGTCTTTTCAATGCTGTTTGACGATGCGGCCCATGAGGCGGTGGTGCTGGGGGCGGAGGGTATCGCAGCGGCCATGAAACCGGGCGCACTGCATGTTGCGTGCAGCACGATTTCGGTGGCGCTGTCGGAGCGGCTGGCGGAAGAGCATGGCAAACGTGGGGTTGGATACCTGGCTGCGCCGGTATTCGGGCGGCCCAACGTTGCCGCTGAAGGAAAGCTGTGGATTGTCATTGCCGGAGACAACGAAGCGGTGGCCAAGGGCAGGCGGCTGCTCGACTCTCTGAGCCGGGGAGTGTCGGTGGTCGGGAATCGGCCTGCGCAGGCGCATGCCTTGAAGCTTGCAGGGAACTTTCTCATCACCATGATGATCCAGTCGCTGAGTGAGGCTGTGGTTTTCGCGGAGGCCAGCGGGCTTGATCCCGCGATGGCGCTGGAGACAATCAATAGCGCCTTGTTCCAGTCGCCGTTTTACGCGGCGTATGGCAAGGTGATGCTGAGCCCGCCGGAGAAGCCGGGGGCGACGGTGGAACTTGGCGTCAAGGATCTTGGGCTGTTCCTGGATGCTGCCCGCGCGAACGGCACACGCCTGACCCTCGCCGAAAGAATGGCGGATCGTTTTCAGGAAGCGATTGGGGAAGGGCTGGGGAAGTCGGACTGGGCGGCTGGAATGCTGCAGGCGACGAGGCTGGCGGCAAAGTGATCCGCTGAAATCGGGACGCGGTGGTTGAGTTTTGCGGCGATTTTGATGGGTAGAATGGTCGAATGAAACTTGCAGGGAAGATTGTTTTGATTACCGGAGCCAGTTCTGGCATTGGCGAAGCGACTGCGTATGCGTTCGCCGCGGAGGGCGCGCGGCTGTTGCTGGCAGCGCGGCGCAAAGATAAGGTCGACGCGGTAGGTGAACAGTGTCTACAAAAGGGAGCTCAAGGCGTTCATACGATTGCGCTTGACGTTCGCGACCAAGGCGCCGTAGCGGCCTCGGTGGAGAGTTTTCCACAGGATTGGGCCGCGGTTGAAGTATTGGTTAACAATGCCGGCCTAAGCCGCGGATTGGACAAAGTTTATCAAGGGAAGATCGACGACTGGGACGAGATGATCGATACCAACGTGAAAGGACTGCTGTATGTGACCCGGGCGGTGGTTCCGGGCATGGTGGAACGGGGGGCGGGGCACGTGGTGAATCTTGGATCGACGGCGGGGGAGCTGACCTATCCCAATGGCGCGGTGTACTGCGCCAGCAAAGCGGCGGAGAAGGCGATCAACGATGGGCTTCGCCAAGATCTGCTGGGGACGCCGGTGCGGGTTACCAGCGTAGATCCGGGGATGGTTGAAACGGATTTCAGCAAGGTGCGGTTTCGGGGAGATGATGCTCGCGCCGCGAAGGTGTACCAGGGACTGACGCCGCTATCGCCGGCGGATGTGGCCGATGCGATTGTCTGGGCGGTGACAAGACCGGCTCACGTCAATATCGCGCGTGTGCTGATGACGCCGGTGGCGCAGGCCAATTCCCTGCTTTTCCACAGGGTGGAAACGGGGACGGCGGGGAACACGCGGTAGGTTGAGCCGCGCCTAGTCGAGGGCCTGAATCTGGGCCTCGATGTGGGCCAGGGCTGCTTCGAGGGCAGCGCGCCGATTGGGGTTCGAAGTGCGCTGACCGAGAATGTTTTCCCGCTGCAAATGCAGTTGTTGACGCTGACGGGCGAGGTGCGCTTTATCCACTTGCTGCTTGTGTAGATCTTTCGCACTGCCGGAAAACGCCGCCGATTGCTGCTGGCTTGCTGCCATTTGCTCCTCCACTGATTTGCTTTCCCAACCTCGGGCCATATGCTGATTGTACTTGGATTCGAGGTCCCCGGTCTGCCTTGCTCGGCATCGAAACCAACAGTAACGAATATGTAAGGCCTGGAGAATACCTCATGCAGCAATGGAAGATATCGTCGTTTGGCATTGATTCGCTTGAACTTGTCGACGGGACTGCGGGCGCCCTCGCGGCGGGACAGGTGGCCGTTCGAGTGCGAGCGATTTCCCTCAATTTTCGCGATCTGATGGTGGTGAAGGGCGCTTATAACCCCAAAATGAGTCTGCCCAGGGTTCCCTGCTCGGATGGGGCGGGTGAGGTGATCGCGGTCGGAGAAGGGGCGACACAGTGGAAAATTGGCGACCGCGTGGCAGGGATTTTCATGCAGAACTGGCAGGACGGGCCGCCGACGCCGGCGAAGACCAAGGGTGCGCTGGGCGGGGATATCGACGGAATGCTGGCGACGGAGGTTGTGCTTCCGGAGGGCGGCCTGGTGCGGATTCCCGATCACCTCACCTACGAGGAGGCGGCTACGCTGCCCTGTGCCGGCGTCACGGCATGGAATGCGCTGTTCACCTGGGCCAAGACCAAGCCGGGCGAGACGGTGCTGATCCAAGGGACGGGAGGCGTGTCTGTTTTCGCGCTGCAGTTTGCGAAGATGGCCGGGGCGCGGGTGCTGGGCACTTCGAGCAGCGATGAAAAGCTGGAGCGGGCGAAGGCGCTGGGACTGGATGCGGGCTTCAACTACAAGACGAATCCTGAATGGGACAAATGGGCGGTTGAGCAGACAGGCGGCAAGGGCGTCGATCTGGTGGTGGAGGTGGGAGGTTCGGGCACGCTGGGGCGATCGCTGAAGGCGGTTGCTATGGGTGGGACGGTGGCGCAGATTGGCGTATTGACGGGCGGGCCCGACGTGGTGGACGTGCGGCCGATCCTCACTAAACACATTCAGGTTCATGGCGTATATGTTGGATCTAAAAGCAATTTCCTGGAGATGAATGCGGCCCTCGCGCGGAATACTGTTCATCCGGTGGTGGGAGAGTCGTTTGCGTTTAAGGATGCCAAGGAGGCGTTTCGGACGATGGAGAGGGCCAGCCATTTTGGCAAGATTGTAATTACCAACGGATAGTTCAGAACGTGTCACTTTGAGTGGATAGGCTTTGACCAAGATCGCTGTCGTCAAAACGGAGATGGACTGATCTCGCCACCGTGTACGAAATGAAATGAAGGTGCGGTACTCTGGAGGAGCGATCCAAATTCCCCGACGCCGCGAAAAGAGTTCTTCCCTTGTCCGACACAATCGTTCAAATTCAGGCACTTACCAAGGTCTATGAAGGCAAGCAGCGCGTCACGGCGCTGGACGGCGTCGACCTGGAGGTGAAGCAGGGCGAAATCTTCGGCCTGCTTGGGCCGAATGGAGCGGGTAAGACCACCACCATCGGCATCTGCACGACGCGGACGCTGCCGACCAGCGGGCAGGTGAAGATTGCCGGGATCGACGTGGTTGGGCATCCGGCGCAGGCACGGCGGCTGATCGGGGTGGTGCCGCAGTACAACACGCTGGACCGATCGCTGACGATTTTTGAGAACATCTATTTTCATTGCCGCTATTTTGGGTTTTCGCATGCGCTTGCCAAGGCGCGCAGCGAGGAGCTGTTGGAGCAGTTCCTGCTGTCGGAGCGCAGCAAGGCGCTGCCTTCGCAGCTATCTGGCGGGCTGGCGCAGCGGGTGCAGATTGCCCGGGCGATTGCGCATCGGCCGACGGTGCTTTTTCTGGACGAGCCCAGCGCCGGGCTGGATCCGCAAAGCCGAATCGCGATGTGGACGGCGGTGCAGGGGCTGCGCAAGGACGGGATTACGGTGGTGCTGACGACGCATTACATGGAAGAGGCGGACGAGTTGAGCGATCGGGTGGCGGTTGTGGATCATGGCAAGCTGCTGGCGCTGGGCACTCCACAGGAGCTGAAGGATGCGTATGGCGCCCAGACGATCATTCATTTGAAATTGCGCCAGGCGGAAGGCGGCGAGGCGGTCGCGCAGGAAATGCGCCAGCTAAAGGGCGTCGAAAATGCTGAAGTCACGGGCGAGGGACTGCGCGTGTTTGCCGGGAATGTTGACGGGCTGCTGCCGGCGATCATTCAAACCAGTTCGCGGCTCGGTCTGCGGGATATTTCGATCACGGAACCGAGCCTGGAGACGGTGTTCATCCATCTGACCGGGAGGGATCTGCGTGAGTAATGTGCCTCGCCCTGCCGGGCTTGCGATTCAGAAGCCGCGGTTCTTCCGCGCGTTCTATGGGCTTTTCCTGCGCGATCTGCGGGTGCTGAGCCGGGAGCTGGGGCCGTTTATCCTTCGGGTGGGGATGCAGCCGCTGCTGTTCCTGTTCGTTTTTACGTTCATCATGCCGCGCATGGCGGGCGGGAATCCGATGGCGGCGGGGGCGGGGCCGGCGTTTGGGACGGTGTTGCTGCCGGGGTTGATGGCGGTGGCGATCATGTTCAGCGGGATTGCGGGCGTGGCTCTGCCGCTTTCGACGGAGTTTGGGATCACCCGCGAGATCGACGACCGGGTAATGTGCCCGGTACCGGTATGGGCGGTGGCACTGGAGAAGGTGTGCTTCAGCGCGCTGCAGAGCATCGTGGCGGCGCTGATCGTGATTCCCATGGCGATCTGGATACCGGCCAACCCGGTTTATCCGGACTTTCACAACTGGCCGCTGCTGGTGCTGGTGCTGGTGATGTCGAGCCTGCTGGCGGGGGCGATGGGGCTGGCGATTGGGTCGACGGTCAATCCGAAGCAGATCGGGCTGGTTTTTTCGATTGTGGTGGTGCCGATTACCTTTTTGGGATGCGTCTACTATCCGTGGGCTTATTTACAAAAAATTCGCTGGCTGCAGATCGCGGTTCTGTTCAATCCGATCGTATATATGAGTGAGGGGCTTCGCGCCGCGGTGACACCGGGCGTCAATCATATGCCGGTTTGGGCAATTTTGCTGGCATTGAGCGTATTCTTGGTGCTCCTGGGGCGGTGGGGAGTGAAGGGCTTTCTGAAGCGCGTCATTTCCTGATGCGGACGTGCCGTTCGCGTCACCATTCGTCCAATGGGTGCGTGTTGCAGGTGACTTTGTGCGTCGTTGCTGGCTGAGGACATTGGCGATCCTGACGGCGCCTGCCGCCTTGGTGGTGGCGGGCTGCGGAGGCCGTGTCGCTGCATCGGGAGCCAGTGCGGTCGCCGGGGTGCTGGTGCAGGCGTCGACGACTCACGTGGAAACGAATGGAAGCACGCGTTTTTCGGCGACGTTGCCGAACGGCGATCCGGCGCAGGTGGCGTGGTCGGTGTCTGGGGGAGACCCGGCGGCCGGGCCGGGGACGATCAGCCGGAACGGTGTTTATACGCCTCCCAGCTACCTGACAGAAGACAGCGCGACGGTCAATGTCACGGCAACCTTGCAGTCGCAGGACCCGGAATCGGTGCTGGAACCCATCAGCACGGCGCACTTGACGGTGACTCCAGGATTTCTACAGCCTCTGACCCCGGGCAATCTGGCGCTGGGGCCAGGCGCCAGCGTCACCATCTCCGGCTCGATGACCGAGGTGGGCGGGACGGGCGCCATTCGATTCAGCCTGGCGGACGGGGCGACCAGCAAGCCGCGCGGCGAGGCGGCGAGCGGGACCGCGGGAAGATTGAGCGCTTCGCATTGCAGCCGGGGCGCCGTCAATGGGCCGAATCCTGCTTACACGGTCTGCTCGGTCACCTACACCGCACCAGCTGTCCTGCCGCCGTCGGGGTCGATTTTTGTAGTGGGAGCGGTGGATGGAAGCTCGACATTGAGCTGGACCCGGGTGCTGCTGAATGCGGCGGGCATCAGCAGCAATCCGGCGAGCCACCAGGCGCACCTGCCGGCGCCGGTGCTGCTGGGTTCGTCGAGCGGCAACAACTCCGATTATGACTCGGCGGGCGGTCAGCTTTCCGATTGCTGTGGAGGGACGCTGGGCGCGCTTGTTCAGGACGCCGGCGGGAACCAATACGTGCTCAGCAACAACCATGTTTTAGCGCGCAGCGATCAGGCGCTTCCTGGGGAAACGATCATCCAGCCGGGGTTGATCGATAACGGATGTACACCGTTCGGAGTGGGTCCGGGGACGACGCCGGTCGCGACCCTGACCGGCTATCCGGCGCTGGCTTCCGCGGCCACGAATGTGGATGCGGCCATTGCACGGGTGGCGCCGGGTACGGTTGACCCGCGGGGGAGCATCCTGGAATTGGGCAGTCGACAGGCGGATGGATCGCTTGCGGCGGGGCAGCTTGGACTTTCTTCTTCCGGCGGAAGGGGTGAAGCCGCTTCGCTGGGCATGATGGTCGCGAAAAGCGGTCGAACCACAGGCCTGACCTGCGCCGCCGTTTCGGCGGTCGATGTGGACGTGGTGGTGGATTACTTCACGGATTGCGCGGAAACGGCGCATGCATTAAGCAAGACGTTTACCAACCAGATCGCGATTTCCGGGACCAGCTTTAGTGACGCGGGCGATTCGGGAGCCATGGTTGTGGATGCCTCGAATGCCGAGCCGGTGGGATTGTTCTTCTCGGGCGGGACGGATGGAAACGGCGTGGAGCACGCGATCGCCAGCCCCATCGGGGATGTGATTACGGCGCTGGATACGCAGGTGCCGGGATCAAACGGAGCAACCACGTATAGCCTGGTGGGAGGAGCGGACCACCCGGTTTCCTGCCTGAACTACGACGGCGCACGCAACACCGACGCGACGTTGGCAACTGCCTCGACGCTCAGCCCGGCCGAGCGGGAGCGGGCTCTCGCTTCCCTGCCCCAGGCGCGCGCTTTGATCAATCCGCGGTCGGGCATCTCCCGGGTGGGGATCACGGTCAGCAAAGATCATCCAGGCGAAGCTGCCTTTGCCTTGTTTCTCGATACCACCCAGACGAACGCGCCGGCGCCACCCGCGGTGGTCGGGGGCGTTGCGACGGTCCTTGTTGACGGCAATGGCGCAGAAAGCGCAACTCAGCCGAAAGCTGCATCCATGGCGCAGGTGGTGGCGGTCAAGCAGAGGAATGTTTCGAGCCTGCTCAAAAGCTATCCCGCCCTGTTTGGCGTGGGGGTGGGGCAGAGCCTGGACAGCCCTCAGGATGCGGCACTGATGCTGTTTGCCGACCGCAAACGGATGACGGGCAGCCTGCCCACTACCGTGGAGGGGCAGCGCGTCCGGCTGGTACTGATGGACCGTCTGCACGTGACGCGATCGTACGACACGCCGGCGCAGTCGAAAGGCAGCTGCGTTCCCGTGCCGGCGCTGAACGACCGGAATGTTCGCGATATGTTTGAAGAGCGGCTTCAGCTTCCCAACTAGCTTGCTTCGTCGAGGTCGCTAATTGCTTCCGTTCCGGGTTTCGGATTCGGGAGCAAGCGCCAGATCTGCGTTGTCGGGGAAAAACAGTTCAAAGACGGTGCCGGAGGATCGTCCAGGAGCAGCGACACGACTGCGGACGCGGATGGTTCCCTGATGCTTGGCGATGATTCCTGAGCTGACCCAGAGGCCGAGGCCGGTTCCGGTGACTTCCTTGGTGGTGAAGAAGGGCTCGAAGATGTGCTTTTCCACGCCCGCAGCCATGCCGGAGCCTGTGTCGCCGACCTGGAACCGAATGCCGGGGCGGCCGGAACCCTTCCAGTCCTGAGAGCGCCGGGCGCGGATGGTGAGCTTGCCACCGCGCGGCATGGCGTCGATGGCATTGCCGACGAGGTTGGCGAAGACCTGGCGGAGCTCACCGGCGAAGCAGTACAGATCGATGGCGGGGTCGTAGCGCTTATCCACGGTGATGTCGAGGTTGCGCAGGCGGCCCTGGTGCAGGCGCAGAACTGAGTCGAGGAGCTCGCCGAGGTTGGCTCGCGCGGGCAGCGTGGACTGGCGGTAGAAGCGGAGGGTCTGCTGGGTGATTTCGGAGATGCGATGAATTTCATGCTCGGCCATGACCGCGTAGGCGCGAGCTGGTTCGCCCAGGCCGGAATGGGCGGTCAGCAAGTAGAGGAGATTGGTGATGGCCTCGAGAGGGTTGTTGATTTCGTGTGCGATCGATGCTGCCAGCCGTCCGGTGGCCGCGAGCTTCTCGGTCTTCCTAAGCGTCTCTTCGGCGCGTTTACGATCGCTGGCATCCATGACGATCAGGCCCACCCAGCGGACCTGGTGCGGGACGGTGTGGACGGGATACGCGCTCACGATCCACGTCAAGGGACGGGGAGCGCCTTCCAAGACAACCGTGACTTCGACATCGCGCACGGGCTCGTCGCCCTGGAAGACCGCTTGCACGATTCCCTCGAGGGTTTTTGAAACGGAATCGGGTAGAACTTCGGTGACGGTTCTGCCCAGATGGCTGCTCAATGGAAGACCCGTGGCTTCGGAGAAGATACGATTCACGCGAACAAAACGAAGCTGCTTGTCGAAGAAGGCAAGACCGATGGGAGCGTTGGCGAGCATGGAGTCCAGCAGCGAGAGCGTGTCGCTGAGACCGGAGCGCTGTTCTTCCAGGGAAGCAACCATGCGATTGAATGTCTCGATCAGCTCGCCAACCTCGTTGTGCACGACTACGGGCAGGGGGAACTGGTCGGCCGCCTCGGGTGACTGCATCAGGGCGCGGGTTCCGCGCTGCAGGACAGCAAGCGGCTGAGAGATGGACCGGCCCATGGCCCAGGCCAGCACGACAGAAGCTCCGACCCAGATCATGCCAAATATGGCCATCGAGTCGATGGTGTCTTTTCTCTGCTGTGCATCCCAGTGCCGGTCGGTGCGCACCCAGGCGTAGCCGTACAAGCGGCCTTGGAGGGTGATTGGCTTCACCCCTTCCCAATTGCCGTCGCCAAAGGTAAAGACACGAGCACGATCGTCGGAACCACTCGAAGTGATTCCCGCCAGTTCCCTGGTTTCATCCGCCGTGAGGACGCCAACCTGAGAATCGCCGGGATATGCGTACAGAGTCTTGCCGCTGGGGTCGGTGATAAGAGCGGAGGCGACGCTGGGAGCCTCGGCCATGATGCGGACGGAGCTGGCGACCGCCCTGGATGGGGCGTCGCTCTGCAACCCTTCGACGGCCTGGATAGCCAGAGAGGTCGCCTGATGCTGCAATCGAACTTCGGCACGAGCCTGGGTTCTTCGCGA
>CAILBQ010000230.1 GCA_903832475.1 uncultured Acidobacteriota bacterium
CCGTTTTTCATTTCGATCCAAACTCCCCTCGCACAATCGCTGAGACGGGGAATTGGCGGCTGACTGTCGAATAAAGTGTGGAGTACACTGCGGTACAGCTACGCCTATGGAAACCGTCCAGATTGTTCTCGATAAGGAACTGCTGCAAGCCGCCGACCGTGCGGCGCGCCAAACAAAGCAGAATCGATCGGCGTTGGTCCGCGATGCGCTGCGGGAACATTTGCGGAGAATGGAGACGTGTGCCCTGGAGGAACGTGACCGGCAGGGTTATGCAACGCAGGCAGCCGTGCTCAGCGAGGCCGGGCTCTGGGAAGCCGAGTCAGCATGGCCGCCCGAATAGCCCGTGGCGATGTCCGCCTGTACAACTTCGCTCCGCCAGACAAAAGCCGGCCTGTTGTGGTCCTCACTCGCAATAGCGCGATCGCCTATCTGGCGACCGTCACCGTCGCGCCCATCACCTCAACCATCCGCGGAGTGCCCTCGGAAGTCCTTCTCAATGAGAAGGACGGGATGAAGGCTCCCTGCGCCATCAACCTCCACAACCAAGTCACGGTCATTCAAGAAAGACTAGGCAAGCGGGTCGCTTAATTGGGCACCGTTCGCATGCATGAGATATGCGCGGCCTTGCGTTTCTCTCTCGGGTGCGATTAGAGAGAAGCCCTTTCGGGCAAAGGTCAATCAAGCGGAGGAGTGAGCCACTACTCACCCCCAACCGTGGACAGTACACTCTTGATTGTAACTATGGATATTGAGACTACAAATCAGTTGGTTGAAGCGACAAGGCTCCTGCTCGAAGACGAATCAGCCGAATGGGAATCAGTGGAAGCATTGTGGCGACCATACGTCGATCAAGGCGATGTGGACGCCAAATTTCACTTGGCAGATTTTTACCTCGACTACGGATTCGATGAAGGACCACAGAAAGACCGAGGAATGCGGGAGCTACTGCTGGACGCGGCTGACCAGGGTCATCCCGACGCAATTTACCGCCTTTGCAATCAATATTCTGAGGGGCCAGAAAGAGATGAGCAACTGCTCAAGGCAGGCAAGCTGGGCAGCTTGGAAGCGCAGCGTGATCTCGGAGCACTTTTCGCATCGGGGGACTGGACAGGACCGCGTGACTCGGTTCTCGCTACCGAGTGGTACCGCCGCGCGGCGGTACGCGGTCACGCAGACGCACAGTATAATCTCGGCTTCATGTATTTCTTAGGCGAAGGCGTCCAAAGCGATCCTCAGGAAGGTTTGCGGTGGCTGCTTCTCTCAGCAGGGCAAAGAAATGAGCATAGCTTCCGGCTCTTAGCGGACCTCTATCGAAATGGATATTACGGTGTTCCCGTTGATGCAGTGGAGGCCGAGAGGTGGGACGAGGAATACCGGAAGACCAATTCTCGACGGCTCAAATGAATCGGGGTTAGCCTCAGTGCCTTTGGCGCAGTTCCTTGCATAAAATGGCGTCAATAAGGTCGTTTCAAGATCGCCTTCTTCAGAATGTCGCAGTCCAGACCATCAAGGTCCTGCCTTCGCCGCTCTTCGGCGAAGTGGCTCGGCATTCCTGAATGTTGCGCTCGCGTATGAAAGCCACAGTCCGAACAGAGAAACCATGTCCGGTAGGTACGCTCAGCGGGGTTCGAAAACCAGACGGATACGGTCATTTTCCGACACTGGGGACAATCGAGACCATCCAGTTTTCCCGCTTCAGCCTGCTGAAGAAGCTGAACATGACCAGCAAGCCTGTCGTCTTGCTGTGAGTCTCTTCGGTTGTTAGTCCCCACGTGTGATCCATTCCGCAGCGCTCACGAGATCACCGCCAGCGGCTTCTCCCGATCCGTCCGCAGCGTAGGCACCGCCGCCAGCAGGCTCTTCGTATAAGCATGCTGCGGCTGGGTCAGCACATCCCGGCAATCTCCGCTTCCATCACCACTCCCGTCCCTTATCCTCCCCAGGCGCAGTTGAACCTGAAATCAAGCGGCCTTAACGGCTATGCGGGCAGAGCGTGACCTTGGTTTGGACTTCACGACGATCTCTACGTCTTGCCCGAGTGCCACAAGAAAATGCATCAAGCGCTCGACGGAAAAGCCTTCGAGCTTGTAATTCAGCAAGGCGGAGACCTTGGGCTGGTTAATGCCGAGCGCAGTTGCGACCTCAGCCTGGGTTAGGCTCTGCCGTTCGACAATCAGGTTCAGAGCAGCTCCCAACCGGACCTTGGTATCGAGTTCCGCCGCATCGGGCAAGCCCATATCGGCAAAGACGTTGCCGCTGCTGCGAATGATTTGTTGTGCGGCGCCCTTAGCCATATCTCTCCTCGTAATCCCTCTGCGCCAACTTCAAACGCTCTTTGATCAAGGCCGCGTCGGATTGCCGGGTTGCAATTCCATGCGGTGACTTTTTTTGAAACGCGTGCAGAACATACACCGCATTTGCAAAACGAACCGTGTAGAGCGCCCTGTACGTGTCGCCATCATGATCTCTGACGACTTCCAGAATTCCAGGCCCGTCGCCTTTCCAAGGTTTTGCCGACGGATGCTTACCGCCGTACTGAGCCGCACTGAGAGCAAAACCGACCGACCGCTGAACCTGCGATGGAAATCGAGAAATGTCCTTGAGGGACGACCCAACCCAGAAGAGAGGCTTTTCACCCGGCACTGGCTTCCGTGTCATCATTTATCCCACTTCTGGGATGATCCGTCAAGCGCAACCACCCTTCGCAAAACGGCGCAGCGCTTCAGTGCATCTGTGTGTCGTTGAAAGATTCTCTTTACTGTACTCCGCTCACAGGAGCACCGCCAGCGGCTTCTCCCGATCCGTCCTCAGCGTCGGCACCGCCGCCAGCAGGCTCATCGTGTACGCATGCTGCGGCTTGGTCAGCACATCCAGGCAAGCCCCCGTCTCCAGTACCAGGCCGCCGCGCATCACTGCGATCCGCCCGGCCATCTCTCCCACTACCGCCAGGTCGTGGCTAGTGAAGAGCATGGCCACTCCAAACTCCCGCTGCAAGGTCTGCAGCAGCTCCAGCACCTGCGCCTGCACGGTCACATCGAGCGCCGTCGTCGGCTCATCGGCGATCAGCAGTTGCGGACGATGCACCAGCGCCATGGCTATCAAAATCCGCTGCCGCTGCCCCCCGGAAAACTGGTGCGGATAGTCGTCAAATCGCCGGGCGGCCTCCGGAATCGCTACCGCCTCAAGCGCCGCAATCGCCCGCTGCTTCGCCTCCCGACCCGACATCCGCTCATGCGCCAGAATGGCCTCGGTAATCTGCTTTCCCACGCGCATCACCGGGTTCAGCGCCGTCATCGGCTCCTGGAAGACCATGGCGATCTCCCGCCCGCGGACCGACCGCATCTCCGCGTCTCGCAGCCCTAGCAGCTCCCGTCCTTTCCAGCGAATCGACCCTTCCACCCGCGCCGACGGGCTCAGCAGCCCCAGGATGGCCAGCGAAGTCACGCTTTTGCCCGAACCCGACTCCCCCACCAGCCCCAGCACCTCGCCCGGCTCGAGCGTCAGGCTCACCCCGCGCACCACCTCCGCCGCGCCAAACCAGATGTGCAGATCCGAAATTTCGAGCAGCGCAGCCATGGCCTCATCCTAAGGCATTACGCGGACACTGCTCCTGCAAGACGTCCTTGGCTATGATGAGCTAGAGCAGGACATCAGGAGAACCCCATGGACATTCGCACCATCGAACTCATCTTCCTCCTCCTGCTGCTGTTCATCGTCGCCTTTGGCCTCTTTGCGCGCAGGATCGGCACCCCGTATCCCATCGTCATGATCATCGGCGGTCTGCTGCTCGGCTTCGTCCCCGGCATCCCGCGCATCACCCTCGAACCCGACCTCATCTTCCTCGTCGTCCTGCCGCCGCTGGTTTACGCCTCCGCCTGGACCACCTCCTGGCGCGACTTCCGCTTCAATCTGGTCAGCATTCTTTTCCTGGCTTTCGGCCTGGTCGGCTTTACCGTCCTCGGCGTCGGCCTGCTTGCGCCGCGCCTGCTGGGCGGCTTCGACTGGCGGCTCGCCCTCGTCCTGGGAGCAGTCGTCGCCCCCACCGACTCCATCGCCGCCAGCTCCATCGCCCGGCGCATTGGCCTGCCCAGCCGCATCGTCGACGTCCTCGAAGGCGAGAGCCTCATCAACGACGCCACCGGCCTGCTTGCCCTGCAATTTGCCATCGCTATCGTGGTCAGCGGCACCGTTCCCACCGTCTCGCAAGGGCTTCTCACCCTGCTCTGGCTGGTTGCCGGCGGAGTCGGCCTCGGCCTCCTCGTCGCCTGGCTCGTCTACCTGCTCGAAACGCACATCGACGACGGCCCCGTCGAAATCGCCATCAGCATCCTTACCCCCTATGCCGCCTACCTGCTCGCCGACCGCCTCCATGCCTCCGGCGTCCTTGCCGTCGTCGCCTGCGGACTCTTTCTCACCCGCAAGAGCGACCACATGTTCTCGCCCTCGGTGCGCATCCAGATCTGGTCCTTCTGGCAATCTTTTATCTTCGTTTTGAATGGCCTGGTCTTCGTCCTCATCGGCCTGCAACTCCCCTTCATCCTCGCTTCCATCCGCGAATACAGTGCCCGCAGCCTCCTGATCGACGGCGTGGTTTTTAGTCTCTTGTTGATCGTTCTGCGCATCGTCTGGGTCTATCCCGGCTCCTGGTTGGCAAATTTCGTTCGCTGCCGCGTACACCACACCCGCGAAAAAGCCCCTCACCCCAACGAAGTGTTCGTCATCGGCTGGACCGGCATGCGCGGCGTTGTCTCCCTTGCCGCCGCCTTGTCGCTGCCGACCCTTCTCGAAAACGGCAGCCCCTTCCCGCAACGCGACCTGATCGTCTTCTTCACATTTTGTGTCATCTTCGTGACCCTGGTGCTGCAAGGCATCACGCTCACCCCGCTGGTGCGCCAGCTAGGCCTGGCCAACGCCGCAGGTCCCGATTGCGAAGAGCAGGAAGCCCGCCGCATCGTCCTCAATGCTGCACTGGAGCACCTCGAAACACTTAAAGAAGAGCGTCCTCACATCGACGACGAAATCTTCGACGACCTTATCGGCCACTACCAGCATCGCCTCGCCAGCCTGCAGCCCGGCCAGGGCAACGACGAGCACTTCACCCACCACCTGAGCTTCCAGGAGATCTCCCGCGAAACCGCTCGCATCGAGCGCGAAACGGCCGTCCGCCTGCGCAACGAAGGCCGCATCAACGATCAAGTCCTGCGCCGCCTTGAACGCGAACTCGATCTGAACGAATCCCGCTACTCAGACGGATTCGAAGACTAATTTGCCCCCTGGCTCTATCGGATCGGCATCGCTACCATCAGGCCGCCATGCGAGGCCAGGTTGTTCGCTCCCCGATTTAGCCGCATGACCGATTGCGAACCCAGGTCCCGCTCAAAAATCTCGCCGTAGTTTCCCACCGCTTCAATTACGTGCGCGGCCCAAGCGTCATCGAGTCCGAGATACTGGCCATACCCGCGCTGCGTCCCCAGCAGACGCTGCACGATCAGGTCATCGCTCTTCTTTGCACTCGCAATATTGGCCTGCGTCACACCGCTCTTTTCCGCTTGAATCAGAATCTCAACGGTCCAGTTCACGATGGCCGCAAACTGCGCATCGTCGGCACGATAGGTTGGCGCCAGCGGATCCTGCGCAATCACCTCCGGCAGGATCTCAAAATTCTTCGCCATCCCCTTGAATGCGATCCGCTCATAGGCCAGTTGCGAAACGTCCGCCGTCACCGCCGCGCAATTGCGCGTGATGAACGCCGCTTCCATCTCGCCCTCTTCCTGGAACGAGAACGGCAGCCACTTGATCTGCTCGCGCTTCATGTAGCCTTCGAGCTGATTTTCAATCTCCGTCCCACCCAGAAAGCAAACCTTCTTCCCCGCCAGCTCTTTCGCGGAGTTGATGCCCATTGTCTTATTCACCAGAAATCCCTGGTAGTCATAGAAAATCACCGGCGCAAACCCCAGCCCGGCGTTTGCCGAATTGACGAGATTGGGCGAGCCCGTCGCCAGCACCGCAATCTCTCCCGCCTTCAGCGCAGCCAGCGCGTCCGCCTCGGCGCGAAAGGGGACAATTGTGAACTTCGCATTCGCGCCCAGCATAGCGACGGCGATGGCCTTGCATAGGTCCATATCGAACGCTGTGTGATTCCCATGCGCATCCTGCGTGGAGTATTCGGGCTCTTCCGTATTGATCCCGCAGGGTAGGGAACCAGCGCTCCGAATCTTGTCCAGCGTTGTTCCCGCATGCGCCGAAGAACAACACGCCACCATGAAAAGCACCGCGATCAAAGCAAAGGTATTTCGCATCGTTACCCATTCTTGCAGCAATTCATGCACAAGAAACTGCGGGCGGCTGGAGGGTTATCCAGCCGCCCGCAGGACTTACAACCGCACTTAGTTGGTTGGCCAGCTGCCAGACGTTGGCAATCCAGGATTGGTGCTGGGCCGGGGATTGAAGTCTGCCGGAGCAGGATCGATCAACTTGCCATCGACCATGTCCGTCGGCGTGATTTGCAGGACGCGGCATCCCTGCGCATTGGCATGCGGCAGGCTGGTGATCTGGGCCGCCGGAATCAGTGCATATTCGGCCGGCAACGGCTTTTCCTTGCCCGTCAAGCGAGCGCTGTCAAACGCCGAGAACAAGTCTCCAACTCCTGGCGTGTGATCATCTGAAGGTCCAAGATATGCCTGCCCGTATTTCTTCTTGCCCTCGGCACGAGCCGCGGCTTCATCCGGCAGATCCGCCAGCGGCGTGAGGTTGAACAGCTCGTCGATGAACTTGATGATCGAGCCATGCTCCGTCGTTTCATGCGTGATGGCGTGCGCCACGCTGTACGGCGAAATCACGATCATGGGGATGCGCGGCCCTTGATCGAGCGCGTTGCCGAGCGGATCCCACGAGCGAATCTTCGGCTGTGTATGGTCGTACAGGCCGTCGGTTTCG
>CAILBQ010000231.1 GCA_903832475.1 uncultured Acidobacteriota bacterium
ATGGACGGCAAGGTCTCAGACGTACAGTAGCCTTGATCTATGACCCCATACCCCGCCGCCGAGAGCGGGGGGAATTGTATGGTCCGCCGTCAGATTGCAAGCTAAATCTCTGTGGCGAGTGTTTTGGGTCTGCGCAAATGTATCCGGCCTGTTTGTGGAGCTTCCGCTCCTGGCCATAATGGAGTCCGCGCGTCGCTGGTCTACAAAGTGGGTCGAACTCGAAAGGGTTCTCATTCCCACACAGGCTTAAGCAACGCCGGTTGAGACCGTTCACTCACACATCGATTTGTCTCGCAAACTTGAGGGGAAAACTCTATTCATCGTCGCCGGAGGGGTGGAAAAGTGCGGAATCGCGGAGCGATTTCCAAGCCCGTACTCTGGGCGTCTTTTCCACGCCTCGGTTTTAGGCCGCCGCGAAGGCAGGTTCGTTGTAGTGTGTGCCTTTGCTCAGGATCGCCCATGCAATTCGAGCCATCTTGTTCGCCAAAGCAACGACGGTAACGTTGCGATGACGTCGCGCCGAAAGGTTGGTCAGCCACTCGCTGAGAGCTGAAGGATTTCGTTCCATCTGCATCACCACGGATCGGGCGCCGTGAAGCATCATGCGTCGCAGGTACTCATTTCCAAGCTTGCTGATACCGAGCAGTCTGGTCTTACCTCCAGTTGAGTGTTGTCGCGGAACGAGTCCTAACCACGCCGCCAGATCCCGTCCCTTTCTGAAGCTGATGCCGTTGCCGATGGCCGCAACCAGTGCTGTCGAAACGATGGGTCCGAAGCCTGGTACCTCCATCAAGCGATGGCAACCATCGTCTTGCTTGGCGATACGGGCCAGCTCGGCACTAGATTCTTCGATCTTCCGCTCCAACTCGTCCCACTCAAGCTTCAACTCGCGAATCAAGTGCAGCAGCCGTCCGGAAAATAACGAATCACCATCGCTGAAGATGATCTGCAACTGGCTCACGAGGTAAGAAGGTCCTTTCCGGATAGCGATTCCACGTTCCAGCAGAAACCCGCGGATCTGATTCATCACCGCAGTTCGTCTCGCCACCCAGCGATCGCGCACACGGTGTAGCGCCTGCAGATCCAGCTGCTCATCGCTCTTGATCGGCACGAAGCGCATCGTCGGTCGCTGCACAGCTTCTGCAATCGCTTCCGCGTCCAGGTAGTCGTTCTTGTTCGTCTTGACGTACGGCTTCACATACTGTGCCGGCATCAATCGTGCATCGTGGCCCTGGTCTCTCAAGGCACGTGCGAGGTAATGTGCTCCAGCACACGCTTCCATGCCTATCAACAAAGGCGTGCGCGTAGCGGTGAAGGTCAGCAGCTGCTTCCGCGAAAGCTTCTTACGAAGCACAATCTCACCACGCGGGCTCAGCCCAATCAGGTGAAAGGTGGTCTTGCTCAGGTCGATGCCGATCGTCGAAATTTCCATGCTGAAGCCTCCTGCCAGCTAAGATAATCCGTCCGAGTGGATACAGGCGGCGGACCATTCCAATAGTGGGATTCCCAAAGGGCTTTCCAAAGAGTATGGGAAGGGTGGAAAGCCGGCATCATGGCTTTCCATGCTTTCCATACTCTGTCATTTCCATGGCCTGCTATTCGCCCGGGCGGCGCTGGGTTTACAGCTAAATCGACCAGCGCAATGGGCCGTACTCGCAATGAAATGTTCGTCGTGATTGTTGTCGATGAGTGCTTTGGCAATTTGCACTAAGCCGCTAGCGCGGCAGGGTTATGCTTCTGTGG
>CAILBQ010000232.1 GCA_903832475.1 uncultured Acidobacteriota bacterium
AATCCCTTGCCGAAGACAACTCTCGTCCGGGAAGGTTCTGTGAAAGGGCACGACTTCAGTCGTGCCGATAGAGCCTACGGAAGGCGCGGGGCTTTAGCCCCTGCTGGCTTTGCGGGTGTGACACTTCCCTTGGAGCCTCAGGCTTCCGCAACCTCCCGGGTGCCCCCCATCTCGATTCTGAGATGGGGGATCCTCGCTGCCGCCCTCTGCCTCCAAATCCCCGCCCAAGCAGCCGACTCCCTGGCCACCGCCAACGCCGCCCTACAGGCCGGCAAAGCCGATGAAGCCACCTCCCTCCTCGATGCCGCTCTCAAATCCAACCCCAACAACGCCGAAGCCAATAACCTCCTTTGCCGCGTCGAATACGGACTCCAGCAATTCGATCAGGCGGCTGAGCACTGCCAGAAAGCCGTCTCTGCCGACCCCAACAACGCCGTATTTCACGACTGGCTGGGCCGCGCCATCGGCGAACGCGCCTCTCGAGCCAACTTCCTCAGCGCCTACTCCCTCGCCAAGAAAACCCGCGAAGAGTTCGAAACCGCCGTCAAGCTCGATCCCAAAGACGCCGACGCCCTCGCCGACCTCGGCGAATTCGACAAAGAAGCTCCGGGCGCCGTGGGCGGCGGCATTGACAAAGCCCAGGAAATCGCCTCCAAGCTGGACGCCGTCGATCCCTCCCGCGCCCACATCCTGAGAGCCGAAATCGCCGAAAAGCAAAAAGACCTGGGCAAAGCCGAGCAGGAATACAAAGCCGCCGCCACCGGCCCTCACTCCGCCATCGCCTGGATGGAGCTGGCCAACTTCTACCGCCGCCACGAGCGCTGGCCTGAAATGGATTCCGCCATCACCTCCGGAGCCGCCGCGGCCGCAAAAGAAAAGAAATCCGCCGTTGCCCTCGCCAACGGAGCCGGCATCCTCGCCCGCACCAACCGCAACCCGGATCTGGCCATCAAGCTCTACTCCGCATACCTCGCGTTTCCCGGCAAGTCCGAGGAAGCCCCGGCCTTCGAAGTCCTCACCAAGCTCGCCCGCCTCCGCGAGAAAAACGGCGACCACGCCGGCGCCCTCCGCGATCAGGCCGCTGCCCAGGCTCTCGCCCGCGACTACAAACCCGCCCAGGACCTCAATCCCCAGGAACACAAGCATTGAACGTCGACTGTAGCCAAGATCCGCGGAGATCCTTCCGCACGCGCCACAATCCGCGCCTTCTCCTCGTCGCCTCGCCTCTCGCGCTGCTTCTTATGGCGCTGCCCGCGTCCCTGTGCGCCCAGATCTCCCTCTCGACAGTCGTCGACCTCGCCCAGAAAAACTCCAGCACAGTCAAGCTCGCCGACGCCGACCTTAGCAAATCCATCAAGGTCCTCGCCGAAGCTAAAGACATCTACATCCCCAACCTCATCCTCGGTTCCAGCATCGGGCCGCCTTCGATCGGCTTCACCTTCAGTCAGCCCTCCGTCGCCAGCGCGTCCATGCAATCTCTGTTCTTCAGCTTTCCCCAGCGCCAGTACATCGCTGCCGCCGAAAAGGGGATTGAAGCTGCCAGGCTCAGCCTCAAAGACGCCCGCGAACAGTCCGCCCTCGACGCCTCGACCGAATACATAGAACTCGACGCGGTCACGAGCGAAATTGAAGCCGCGCGACAGCAGCAGGAAGACTCCGATCGCCTCCTCCAGATCGAACAGCAGCGCCAGGAGGCCGGCGTCGACCCCCTCAGCGAAGTCCTCCAGGCCCGCCTCAAAGTCGCCCAGCTAAAGCTCAGCCGCATGCACCTACAGTCCCGCGCCACCGCGCTCATCGCTCAGCTCGCCGCCCTGACCGGCCTCCCCGCCGTCTCCATCGCCACCCAGCACGCCAGCATCCCGGAAATTCCCGCCGTCAAATCCGACCCTTTCGCCGTTGGAATCAAAACCCCCGGCATCGAAGCCGCCCAAATCCAGGCCGCCGCCCGCGAACGCCAGGCCAAGGGCGACCTGCTCGGCACCACCCTCTGGCCCCAGATCGGTTTCGGTGCCCAGTACAACCGCGACGCCACCTCGCTGGGCAACTACAACTCCTACTTTGGCCGCATTGATCCCATAACAGGCAAAGGAAAGAAGTTCAAGGCCGACAACTTCAGCGCCGGATTCTCCATCCAGATCCCCATCTTCGATGTCTCCAAGCGCGACAAAGCCCGCCAGTCCGTCGTCGAAGCCCTCCGCGCCCGCGTCGAAGCCGAGCAGGCCCAGCGCCAGAACGACGTCCAGATCGCCACTCTTTCCGGCTCCCTGCAAGAACTTGACGCTTTGGCCGAGGTCGCGAGTCTAAAACAACAGATTGCTGCCGAGCAGCTCAAGACCGTGCAGACTGAACTCCAATCCGGCAACGGCGCCGGCGTCGAGCCCGGAGCTCCCGCCCAGCCTTCCCCCAGGCTCGAGCAGCTCGCCCGCATCGATGAGCGCCAGAAAGCCATCGACGCTCTCGACGCCGGACTCGACCTCAGTAAAGCGCGCCTCAATCTCCTTCGCGCCCTCGGCCACATGGAAGATTGGCTGCATACCCTGACTCCGGACAGCCCCGCCGTTTCCCCGGCTGGTACCCCGAATGCCCCACTCAGCAAGCCCGGCAGCTAAGAAAATCTGCCCAAATGTTAGAATCATAAGGATGCCTATGTCCCCTAGTGCTACTCAAACCAAGCCGCTCAAGACCCTCCTCCTGAACCCGCCCTCCTTCGAAAACTTCGATGGAGGCGCTAGTTCCCGCTGGCCCGCAACCCGCGAAATCGAGTCCTACTGGTATCCGGTCTGGCTCGCCTACCCGGCCGGCCTGCTCGAGGGCTCACGCCTGCTCGACGCTCCGCCCCACCACGTCTCCGCCGCTGAAACCATCGAGATCTGCAAGGAATACGAGTTCCTCGTCCTCTTCACCTCGACCGTCGGCTGGGAAGGCGATCAGCGCCTCGCCGAGGCCATCAAGGCCGCCAACCCGTCCATCAAAGTCGCCTTCGTCGGCCCCCCGGTGACCACCTCCCCGGACAAGGCCCTCAACGAGTGCAGCGCCCTCGACTTCATCTGCCGCCGCGAGTTTGACTACTCCGTCGTCGAATTCGCCCAGGGCAAGCCGCTCAGCGAAATCCTCGGCATCTCCTACAAGGAAAACGGCCGCATCGTCCACAATCCCGATCGCCCCCAGGTCGAAGACCTCGATGCCATGCCCTGGGCCACCAAGATCTACAAGCGCGACATGGACGTGACCCGCTACAACGTCCCTTTCCTGCTTCATCCCTACATCGCGCTCTACTCCACCCGCGGCTGCCCGGCGCAGTGCACCTTCTGCCTCTGGCCCCAGACCCTTTCAGGTCACGCCTGGCGCAAGCGCTCCACCGACGATGTCGCAGCCGAGCTCAAGTGGGCCAAAGAGAACTTCCCTGAAGTTAAAGAGTTCTTCTTCGACGACGATACCTTCAACATCCATCAGGGGCGCACCATCGAGCTCTGCGAAAAGCTCAAGCCCCTCAACATCACCTGGTCCTGCACATCTCGCGTCACCACCAGCCGCGAAACCCTCCAGGCGATGAAGGATGCCGGTTGCCGCCTGCTCATCGTAGGCTTCGAATCCGGCGACCCGCAGATCCTCAAGAACATCAAGAAGGGTGCCACCGTCGAGAAAGCCCGCCAGTTCGCCAAGGACTGCAACGACATCGGCCTCGTCATCCACGGCGACTTCATCCTCGGCCTCCCCGGCGAGACCAAGGAGTCGATCCAGAACACCATCAACTTCGCCAAGTCGCTCGACGTTGAAACCATCCAGGTCTCCATCGCCCACGCCTATCCCGGCACCGAGTTCTTCGACTACGCCGAAAAGAACGGCTACATCACCAACACCGATGCCATGATGGACGCCGGCG
>CAILBQ010000233.1 GCA_903832475.1 uncultured Acidobacteriota bacterium
AGCCGGCAGCTCCGTGTGAATCATCTGGTCCGCCGCCTGTTGCAGCGGCTTTCCCTGCTCCACCAGCGAACAAACCTGTCGCGCCAGCGTCAGCCGGATGAAATACTCCCCCACCCCTGTCCCCGAAACCGCGCAGGACCGATCGCTCGCATACGTCCCCGCCCCAATCAGCGGCGAGTCGCCCACCCGCCCCGGCATCTTGCCCTGCATCCCGCCCGTTGAAGTAGCCGCCGCCAAATGACCCTCGTCATCCCGCGCCACCGCCCCCACCGTCCCAAACCGATGCACAAAAATACGCGGCCCCGCCACAGCAGCCATACCGTTGCCAGCGCCCACGCCCGCTGGCCGCGCCGGCACCGCACGCCCACTCGCGCGCATCACCGCCGCAAACTCCTGCCAGCGCATCTCCGTAAAGAAGTACGAAGCCGGCTCCTGCTCCAGCCTCTGCGCCTTCGAAAACGCATCCGCCCCCGGACCCACCATCATCACGTATTGCGTATGCTCCATCACCGCCCGCGCCAGCGAAATCGGATGCCGCGTGAACTCCACATCCGCCACCGACCCCGCCGCCAGCGTCGCCCCATCCATTAGCGCCGCGTCCATCTCGTTCTTCCCGTCGGACGCAAACGCCGCGCCCCGCCCCGCATTAAACAGCGGATCGTCCTCCAGCACCTTCACCGCTGCCTCGACCGCATCCAGCGCCTTTCCATGCCGCTTCAACACCGCTGAACCCGCCGCCAGCGCCTTGGCCAGCGACTCGTGGTACGCCGCCGCCGTGGCCGCGTCCATATGCTCCCACTCGCTCTCCCCCGCGCCCCCATGAATCGCAATCGCCCAGCCCGGCCGCGCCTTCGCGCCCTCATCCTTGCCCGCAGGCGCAGCCCCGCGCACAGCGCTCGCTGAAGCGCTCAACAATCCCAAAACAACCAACGCTGAAAAAACTTTCCGGCCACAAGAAGTCATGCAACTCATCTTACCCGTACATGAATGAACGAGAGGGATGGAGTGGCCGCGAATCCCGCCTACTCCACCGTCACCGACTTCGCCAAATTCCTCGGCTGATCCACATCGCACCCGCGCCTTACAGCAATGTGATACGCCAGCAGCTGCAGCGGAACAATCTCCAGCAGCGGCAGCAGCAGCTCCGGAGCTTTCGGAATCGAAATCACATGCTCCACCAGCTGCGCCAGGTCTTCCTGCCCTTCCACCGCAATCGCAATCACCCGCCCCGACCGCGCCGTCACTTCCTGCACATTCGACAGCGTCTTCTCATAGCGCAGCCTTGACCCCGAATCGCTCGCATCCTGCGTCGCCAGCACCACCACCGGCAGCGTCTCATCAATCAACGCATTCGGCCCATGCTTCATCTCACCGGCCGGATACCCTTCCGCATGAATGTACGAAATCTCCTTCAACTTCAGCGCGCCTTCAAGAGCCATGGGAAAGTGAATTCCGCGCCCGAGATAAAGAAAGTCCCGCGAGTTGCAGAACACCTTCGCCAGCCGCTCGCACCGCCGCGAAACCCGCTCGATCATCTGCTCGATCTTCGCCGGAATCTGGCTCAATTCCTCCACCAGCTTCCTCGACTCCTCCGGCTGCAAGGTGCCCCGCACCTGCGCCAGATGCATCGCAAACAGAAACAACGCGCAGATCTGCGAAGTAAACGCCTTCGTCGAAGCCACGCCAATTTCCGGCCCGGCATGCGTGTAAATCGTCCCATTCGCATCGCGCGTAATCATCGCGCCGACGACATTACAAATCGCCACCGTCTTCGACCCCAGCGCGATCATCTCCCTCTGCGCAGCCAGCGTGTCGGCCGTCTCGCCCGACTGCGTAATCAGCATCCCCAGCGCATTCGGATCTGCGATCGGATCGCGATACCGGTACTCGCTCGCGTAATCCACCTCCACCGGAATCCGCGCCAGCCGCTCGATCATGTACTTGCCCGCCAGCGCCGCATGCCAGCTCGTTCCGCACGCCGCGATGTTGATGCTCGTCATCCGCGCCAGCTCTTCCGCCGGGATCGCCATCTCGTTCAAAAACACCTGGCCCGAATCCAGCGAAATCCGCCCCAGCGTCGTGTCGCGAATCGCCCGCGGCTGCTCCCAGATTTCCTTCAGCATGAAGTGCCGGAATCCGCCCTTCTCCGCCTGCACCGGATCCCACGTAATCCGCTGCACAGCCCGCTCCACCACGTTGCCATCGAAGTCTGTGAACGTCACCCCACCCAGCGTCAGAATGGCCATATCGCCATCATTCAAAAACACAATATTCCGCGTGTGATGGAGTATCCCCGGCACGTCCGAAGCCACAAAATACTCGCCTCGTCCCTCGCTGTCCTCGCCAATCCCAATGACTACCGGAGGCCCAAACCGTGCCGCCACCATTTTGTCCGGCTCAAGCGACGACAACACCCCCAGCGCGAACGCCCCCGTCAGCCGCTTCACCGCATGCCGCACCGCCACTTCCAGCGCCATCGGAGCACCAGCCTCCTCCGCCGTCTTCAACACCTGCTCAATCAAATGCGCAATGATCTCGGTGTCCGTCTCGGTGACAAACTTGTGCCCCTGCGCGGTCAGCTCGCGCTTCAGCTCGATATAGTTCTCAACGATGCCGTTGTGCACCACCACAATCCGCCCGGTGCAGTCGCGATGCGGATGCGCATTCTCTTCGGTCGGCCGACCATGCGTCGCCCAGCGCGTATGCCCAATCCCATACGTCCCGGTCAGCGGCTCCTTGCGCAGCACCTCTTCAATATTCTTGAGCTTCCCCGGCGCCCTGCGAATCGACAGCTTCTCCTGCCCTTTGGTTCCGACAGCAATTCCAGCCGAGTCATACCCGCGATACTCCAGCCGCCGCAACCCCTCCAAAATGACAGGGACCACTTCCTTCGAACCCACATACCCAACAATTCCACACATAGGTGAATTCTAGAACCCCACCCCAACCGCAAAGTCGCCCCGCCTGTTCAATCGGCCATCGTCCACGGGAATCCGCTTTTGCTCTTGCCGTTCTTTCTGTCATTCCCCTCAGGGGAATCTGCTTCTCTAACTCAAATAGCGCCATCGTCCTGAATGAGCAAAGCCAGGTCCCAGCAACAGGCCTTCGTCGCCGGGGTGGTCGCAGCGAGTCGAAGGACCCGCGTTTGACTCAAAGAAAGTCGAAGCTCCACCCGGAGGGAGCAGTGGCCTTCAGGCCACTGAATCAACGAAGATCATCAAAACGGGCTTTAGCCCCGGGATTCTTTGACGCCCTCAGCGCAACGCCTTGTAACAGGGCACGGCTTCAGCCGTGCCGCTAAGCTCAACGCAAGGATTGGGCTTCAGCCCCTGCCAACTCTCCCAGCCGCAATAGTTCATCTAAACTGGACCTCGCCAGTAACCTGTTTAGTCGATGTTTCCGACAGCGCAGGGTTCGGATAATCTATCGCCATTTGCTGACCTCGGAGAAATCCAGCCGACCTCTCATTTGTTGTTGATCGAGATATCTGACCAGATTAGAAAATCTCTGAATCGAATCCGAAGGATTCATACGGTTTTGTGCATCAGCCCAGATTTCGGGTAGGAGATATTCAGGTGGTAAGTCTCGCTCAATGTGTGCTAACGCCCCAATCGCCCATTCCTGATCGTAGTAGCGTCCCAGGACCGGCAAGTACCGCGAGAGATACGCACGAAGATGATGGCGACACGTGTCGCCGCCAATCAGGCCTAAGGCGACGCAAAATCCTTGCCCTGCATAGGTCAATTCGCTGTCGAGAAGAAGGGCTCCTATCTGGTTAACAAAGGCAACGCGGTTTGAGAGTCCAACGAACCACCCTGCTGCGAGACGGCCTCGCCATTCTCGAATTGACAGGAGCTCTGTAATTTGCTCGTCAGTGATTTTGCTAGCGCACGTAGCGATTCGTTTGCAAATGGCTGCCTGGTCGCAATCGCTATTCCCCGTCTGGCGAAGCACCAGATCAGGCCGCTGCGCAAAGTTCGCATGAAGCAGAGACAAGTAGACAGGTCGCACGAAGTGCTGTCGAACGTCACCGGTCTCTTCAAGGAAATTGCTCATGGTGAATTCACTTGATACTACTGCTCAATCAAATCTCTTGAGGGCTTCAAAGATAAAGATCGCGGATTTTGAGCGGCTGACAGAAAATCTGAAAGTGGATTGACTTCAAACATCAACGAAAGCCCCGTCACGAAAATCTGGGGCGAACCGCACTGGAAGAATTATTTCGACTCAGCTCCCTCTAGCCGCCAAGCTCCGGCCACCGACAATCCTGTGCGACCAAAGGGAGCATCCGCGGCGAAGCCGCCTCTGCCTGGATGGCAAATCCTTAATCGTCCGACCGGCTGAAGAACGCCCCAAATTGCGCAGCCGGCGCCATCAGCAGCACCGCCACCATCTGCGTCCAGTGCTCCGCATTCGGCGTCTCCGAAGCCGACCACAGCGCCACAATTGCAATCGTCGCCGCGATCGCCGCCCCGATCCCCAGCGCCTGCGCCCTCCAGAACCGCGCCCCCACCGCCGCGCCCAGAGCCGCAAACGCCATCCCAAACAGCGCCGTCAGCACCATCACCTTGCCCGACGCCTTCTGCTGCGGTGAAATCTTCAGCAGCACAAAGTACAGAATCGAACTTACCGCCGAAATCAGGTAGCCCACCACCCAGCCAGCCACGCAACGCGCCGCCGCCTTCACCCTGCTTCCCTTGTCTGCGACCTCGAGCGTCATGCCCGCCTGCTCCTGCCTATTCCTCAATGCGGTACGTAAAATCCTCAATGACCGGGTTGGTCAGCACGTCCTTCGCCACCTGCTCCACCTCGGCGCGCGCCGCCTCCGCCGTCAGTCCCTCCGCCAGCGTCAGCACGAAATACTTCCCTTGCCGCACGCTTTCGATCCCGGTAAAACGCATCTTCCGCAGTGCATTTTGGATTGTCTGTCCCTGCGGATCGAGAACAGATACCTTCAAAGTGACATAGACATAGGCCTTCATTTCCCGTAATTATAGTAGTTCCAGCGGTCTTCGCAGGAACGGAACATCGGGATCATCGACCGGCTTGCCAGCCACCACTTCCGGCGCACCAGCTTCCGTTCTGCTTTCGCACACCGCGCACGCTCAAGTTCCGGTACATCCATCCCGCCACAGAGCGGACCGGACCCCAACCCCCATTTCAGGAGAAGCGAGATAGCAATGGTCAATTATCTGGAGCTGCCAGTCGGCGATCGTGCCCCCGAGGTCTTTCGCGTCGTCATCGAAATCCCCAAAGACAACACCAATAAATTCGAATACGACAAGGAACTCCACGTCTTCAAGCTCGACCGCAACCTCCACTCCCCCGTCCACTACCCCGGCGACTACGGCTTCATCCCCTCGACTCTTTCCGACGACGGAGACCCCCTCGACGTACTCGTCCTCGTCCCCAGCCCTACCTTCCCCGGCTGCATCCAGGAAGTCCGCCCCATCGGCCTCCTCGAAATGCTCGACCAGGGCGTCCTCGACGAAAAAGTCCTCGCCGTCGGCAAAAACAACCCCCGCTACACCAACGTCTGGAACCACACCGACGTCTACCCCCACATGCTCAAGGAAATCACCCACTTCTTCGCCATCTACAAGGATCTCGAAGGCAAGCGCGTCGAAATCAAAGGCTGGCACGACGCCGCCTACGCCCGCGACCACATCCTTCGCTCCATGAAGCAATTCGAAGAAGCCAAAGCCGCCAAAGCCGCCAAACCCTGAGCTAGGTCATCATCGCTTCCTCCACCCGCCGTCGTTAGGTCATTCGAGCGAACTGCACGACACTTGTCTGTCATCCTGACCGAAGCGCAGCGAAGTCGAAGGATCTGCGTCATCGCTTTGTCATTCTGAACGCAGCGAAGGACCCGGGCATTCTGCCCTTGCATTTCTTTCTGTCATTCCCCTCAGGGGAATCTGCTTCTTTCCGCATCGCAGCGCCGTGAATACCTCGCTCCACCATTCGCTGCGCCGCGCCGCATCACGCTGACTCCGCAAGAGGTGAACGCGTTCCCCCTGAGTTATCCTGTCGGCGCCCCAGAAAGGAACCTCGCGTTGCGCACAAAACCTCCGCTGACCCTCCTCTTCGCACTCTTCCTTCTGCAACCCGCCCTCGCCCAATCCCCCGACCTCGCCGCCATCCGCGCCTTCTACGAATCGGGCCTCCAACAAAACGGCATCCTCGGAAGCTCCCTCGCCATTCTCCAAAACGGCAAAGTCATCCTCCACGACAACTACGGCATCCAGAATCAATCTCCCTCAACCCCCGCAGACGACAACACCACCTACCACTGGGCCTCCGGCACCAAGACCCTCACCGGCATCGCCATCCTCCAGCTCCGCGACCGCGGCCAGCTCTCCCTCGACGACCCGCTCATCAAGCACATCCCCGAGCTCGCCGCCATCCACGACCGCTACGGTCCCGTTTCGCAGATCACCATCCGCCAGGCCATGAGCCACTCCGCCGGCTTCCGCGACCCCACCTGGCCCTGGACCCCCGACGGTGGACCCGATCAGCCCTGGCAACCGTTCGAGCCCACCCAGTGGTCCCAGATCGTCGCCATGCTCCCCTACACCGCCGTCGCCTTCCCGCCCGGCAGTAAATTCAGCTACTCCAACCTCGGCGTCGTCTTCCTCGGCGAAATCATCGAACGCCTCTCCGGCGACCCCTACGCCGTTTACATGGAAAAGAACATCCTCCGCCCCCTCGGCATGTCGCGCAGCTACTACGACAAGGCCCCTTACCACCTGCTCCCCTACCGCTCCCACTCCTGGGACCTCGTCAACGGCAAGCTCACCGAAGACCCCTTCGACTTCAACACCGGCATCACCCGCTCCAACGGCGGCCTCAACGCCCCCATTGGCGACATGCTCAAGTACCTGCTCTTCCTCCTCGGCGACCCCTCTCAATCCCCTGAATCAGCAGCCGTCCTCAAGCGCACTTCCCTCGAAGAAATGTGGAAGCCGCTCCTCCCCGTCGTCCCCAACGACGACTTCCAGTCCCGCCCCGGCGCCCATGACGAAGTCGCCTCCAGCTTCTTCGTCCACACCGACGGCAATCTCAAGCTCATCGGCCATGCCGGCTGGCAAAACGGCTTCCGCAGCCACTTCTACCTCGACCCCATCCACCACACCGCTTACATCGTCGCCTACAACACCGACGCCCAGGACTCAGGACCCGACGCAAAGCAAAACACCCGCAGCTTCGACTTCCAGCTCCGCGACTACCTCATCGACCACCTCTTCCGCCCCTAGCAGAAACGCCCCAGGTAAAAGCAGCCGCTACCCGGCATACTTGAACTCCACCCGAATCGTCGGCGGCCGTTTCGCAAGCGTCGCCGCGCTCTCCGGCGTTTCCAGGTTCTCAATGGAATGCATCGCTTCCGGCTTCATCCACGTGACCCGCCAAGAGCCCGGCGTAGCCGGCGTTTCTCGGCTCGGCACATCGTGAACACTTCCATCTCCGTGAGTGATCCGGATGTGCGCAGTGCGCCCGCCGCTGTCCCAATTCAGAAATAAACTCGGCCATCGATGATGATGCATCGGCTCCTTGGTTCCCGGGGCAACCTCCACCTGGAGCACGCGCACGATTGCGTTTTCAAATAACACCTTGTGACTCTGCGGAGCCGCCTCGATCGCATCGAAGCCATCCGGAAATCCTGTCTTGTCCTGCGCAATGAGCCGCGCAGAACCGCGCATCAGCCCGAACATAGGAATGCTGGAAATTCCTGCCAGAAAGAGAAGTTTCCGCCTCGAAGAAACTGCATTGCCTGGAATCATGGCTCGGAGTATATCAATTGCAAATTTGTTCGCCTCCTCATCAGCAGAAATGTAACTGGGAATTTTGCAGTTCTTGCCTCGTGAATCCTGTCTCCCCGCTCCGAGAACGGCAACGAAACGCCGCCGATGCCGTGCCATCAGCGGCCCGAGCTGGCAGCCCACCGTGGCTTTCCTTTCCCCTCTTCGACACCTGCGCCGTTCCGTCCCCGCTTCTGCCTTTGCCTTTCTTGTTTGTCATTCC
>CAILBQ010000234.1 GCA_903832475.1 uncultured Acidobacteriota bacterium
AATACCCACCAGCAGCGTGCCGTACGTAATCCAGAGCAAGATCTCCAGTCCCATCGGATGAGGTTGTCCAAATCGCCGCGCTGACCAGACCAGACCAAACGCCGTCGGAATCACCGGCAGCAAAGTCACAAAGATACGACGCGGCAAACCATCCACACTCCGGATCGCAGCAAGATTGTTCAGCCGGCCTAAAGGAATCCAGTCGTGCAGCAGCAGAAACAGCACAACAAGCGTTTGCAGTATCAGAAACAAGGTATCCAACCAGTTTGACGGCTCCATCGCGCCTCCGCCTTCCCAGCCAAGCTTACAGCCAGTCGTGCCCGGCGCATCAGGGATTTTTGACCGGCAAAACCCCGCCGTACCTTAACGCTGTTCGTTCAGCGCGGAATCAAGAACATGCAACTCCGGCTTCCCCTTCTTGCCCACGCGCTTGCGTTTCACCGGCGGTGCCGAACTCGGCGGCCGGTTTTTCCCGTTACTGCGCTTCCCCGCCGCCTCGATCACCCCGCGCATCCAGTAGTTCCCTTCCGGGTCCACCTCAATGCCATGCACCTCGCGCTCAAACCCCGGGAACCGCTTGCCAAATTCTTCGAGCGCCAGAATCAGCTTGATCACCGGGCTCTCCGGTCCGCCCAGCCGCTCTCCCGGCATGCACACCGGAATTCCCGGCGGATACGGCACCAGCATCACGCCCGCAATCCGCCCCGCCATTTCGTTGAACTTGACCTTCTCCGTCCCATTGCGCAGCAGCTTCTGATACGTCTGCGCCGGCGTCAGTACTTCCTCCGTCAGCAGCTCGCACGCCTCGCCTTCCAGCGCGCTCAATCGCAGCTCGATCATCGCCGCATGCATCTGGTCGCTCAGTTCTTTCAGCGTTACATTGCGATACCGCTGCGGATACTTCTCGACCAGATCCGGCAGCGCCTCGCTTAACGTCGCTTCCGTGTCATACAGCCGCTTGAACTCGAACAAATTCTCCAGCAGGCTGCCCCACTTACCCTTCGATGTCCCTACTGAAAACAGCACCAGAACCGTATAATCCCCGGTGCGGGCAATCTCCACCCGCCGCGCGTCCAAAAATTCGGTGAGAATCGCCGCCGGAATCCCCCACTCCGCCACCTCGCCCTGCGCATTCACGCCCGGCATGAGAATCGTCACCTTCGTCGGATCCAGCATGCAGTAGTCGTCTTCGACATCCTCATCCTGGTACCCATGCCAGTCATCGCCCGGCTTCAACGTCCAGCACGTCGAAGTCGTCGCCAGCAGTTGATCCGAAGCATCCTCAAACAAATACTTTTTCCCATCCGAAGGATCTTCCACGCGGTCCGGTTGAAACAACCGGAAGAACCATCCATCGCCATCCTGCAGCGCCCGCAGGCGATGCGCAATCGAGCTCATCGCCTTGCGGAAACTGATCGCGTCGTAGATCGTCTCCAGCATCAGCGTCGGCCCCGCCGGCTCATCCATCATCGCCGCCGCCACGTCCAGCGAAGCGATCAGCGGATAGAACGGTGACGTCGTCCCGTGCATCATGAACGCTTCGTTGAACTGATCAAAGTCCAGCGGCGCTCGCGGGCTCAGCTTGATATGCACCATCGAAGCCATCGAAAACGCCGCCAGCATCTTGTGCGTCGACTGCACCGCAAACAGCGCCGGCCGATTCGGCATGTCATCCGAAACATCCATCGCAAACCGCCCGCGATAAATCGGATGAAACTTCGCATACGCATACCACGCTTCATCAAAATGAATCCGCGGCACACTTTGCGCCAGCTCATCCACCACGCGGTTCACGTCGTAGCAAAGCCCGTCATACGTAGAATTCGTGACCACCGCGCACGAAGCCTCCTGCGAAAACGCTCCTTGCGCAAACGGGCTCTTCGCGATCAGCTCCTTGATCGCTTCAGGACTGAACCGCTTCAGCGGCACCAGCCCGATCATGCCGTACCCATTGCGCGTCGGCGTCAGGTACACCGGCCTCGCCCCCGTCACTGTCAGCGAATGGCAGATCGACTTGTGACAGTTGGCATCGACAATGACAATGTCGTCCTGCCCAATAAGCCCATGCCCCACGATCTGGTTCGAAGTCGAAGACCCGCCCAGCACATAAAACGTCCAATCCGCTCCAAAGATCCGCGCCGCGTTCCGCTCGCTCTCCCCCGGAGGCCCGATATGATCCAGCCACGATCCCAGCGGCGACGTCGAAATCCCCAGGTCCGACCGCATGATGTTTTCGCCGAAAAACTTGTGAAACTCCATCCCCACCGGATGCTTTAAAAACGC
>CAILBQ010000235.1 GCA_903832475.1 uncultured Acidobacteriota bacterium
CGGGCCGGCTGCTGGTGGTGGAGGAAGGGCAGGCATTCTGCGGGTTTGGTGCGGAGGTGGTTTCGGCGGTACACCAGGCCTTCGAGGGCGTTCCGCTAACAGCGCGCAGGATCGGGGCCAAGCCGCATCCGCTGGCGTCAAGCAAGGCGGCGGAGTTGGACAGCCTGCCCGGGGCGGATACGATTGTTGCGGGAGTCGTGGAAATGATGAGGCAGAACTGATATGGCTTCGGAGATCGTAACCGTAACCATTCCGCAAGAGACGGTCAACGACGAGAGCGTGCGCATTCTCTCGTGGAAGGTGCCGTCTGGTTCAAAGGTCGAGAAAGACCAGCAGCTTTGCGAGATCGAGACCAGCAAGGCTGTCATGGATATTGAAGCGCCGGAAGCTGGTACGGTGGTGTATTCGGCGGCGGCTGGGGACGAAGTGCCGGTCGGTTCGACCATATGTCAGATCTTTCCCGAAGGAATGTCGCCTGCGGATGCGGTGATGGACATGGCGCAGAGTCGGGAAACGGGTCAGCCGGTCGAGGAAGAGGCGCAGGCCGTTGAAGTAAGGCATAAGGAAGAGCGCGGGGCGCTTCCAGCAGCGAGCGCGACGAAGGGGGAGGAAACGATCGAGCCGGAGATCGCCGACTCGGATTTGCCTCCCGCGCGATTGACGCCGGTCGCCGCCAAGCTGGCTGCAGAATTCGGATTCGCGAAGGAGTCGTTTGCGCGCGGATCGCTGGTGCGGCGCGAGGATGTGCTGCGGCGGGCAGGAAAGCTTCCGGCTGAGCCCGCCCGGGCAAGAGCGGCTGCGCCGGCTGCGAAACCCGCTGCAGCGGAGCCGGTTGAAAATGCGCCGGTCGCCGGAGTGGCCGTGGTGTGGACCGATCTGCCGCGGCGCAAGATTTTTGAAGCGCGGGTGCTGGGACAGGGACAGGCGCGGACGGTACAGAGCCAGGTGACGAGTTCTGTGTGGGCTCCGCGACTGCGGGCGCGACTGGAGCGCCTGGGACTGACTTCCGTGGGATTGAGTGCGCTGGTGATCTTCGAAGCCGCGCGGCTGCTGCGCAAGTATCCAGAATTCAATGCGATTCACGATCGAGGCCGTATGGGCCAATACGGCGACGTGAACGTGGGCTGGGCAATTGACGGTGGGCAGGGACTAATGGTGCCAGTGGTGCCGCAGGCCGACGAGAAGACGCCACAGGAAATTGTCGAGATCATGCAGCGGCACATCGATGCGTATGTCGAAGGCAAGCTGGGGACGAATGATTTCCTGGGCGGGACGTTTACGATTTCGGATCTCTCGGGGGATGGGATCAGCCACTTCAATCCGCTGATCAGCCAAGGGCAGTCGGCGATTCTCGGCGTCGGCGGGGAACTCGATCCGGCAGGGAATGAAGTTTTTTACTTGACGCTGGCCTTCGATCATCAGTTGGCCGAGGGGCGCAAGGCGGCGCAGTTTGTTCGCGAACTGGCAACCCGCCTGGAAGCGCATGCGGCGCTCGAACCGGCGCCGGTGCAGGCTGCGCCGCAGACCGGTGAGCCCTACTGTGCGATCTGCCAGCGGGACCGGGAGGCGCTGCGGGCCGTGAAGGGGCTGCTGGTGCGATCGGAAATTCCCGAGGGCTATGTTTGCTCTCTTTGCCTGGCGGGGTACTAAATGAGCCAAACCGATGCATTGCGATCGATGATTGCGACGATGTTGATGATGCCGGAGGCGGAGGTTCGCCCGGAGACGTCGCTTGCGCTGCTGAACACTTCGCTGGGCAGCGCGCGGATACGGCTGGGGCTGAAGCGGCTGGGATTGAATGCTCCGGCTACGCCCGCGGCGACGTTTGGCGGGCTGGTCGCGGCGGTTACCGGCGAAGCAAGCCCGGCTGCAAGCTCTAAGACGGCCGAACCGGTCAGGGCTGTACAGACTCCGGCAGGCGGGTTCGGCGCGTTGCAGGTTGGCCTCGATGTCGAGGATATTCGCTCGCTGCCTATGGCAAACGACTACTGGGAGCATGAGTTCTACCAAGGTACATTTGCGAAGTCGGAGATCGCGTACGCGGTTCTGCAGGCGGAGCCGAGAACGCATTTTGCCGGATTCTGGTGTGCCAAAGAAGCGCTGCGGAAGTGCGACGCTTCTTTCGCTGCTGTGGAATTGAATCAAATTGGTGTCGCACACGATGTGGATGGGAAGCCTTATTTGACGCAGGCCACGCGCGGTGGCGTGGAGCGCCTGCCGCATGCGGTGAGCATCTCGCATACCGCTGAGGTCGCGACGGCGGTTGTGATCGCGCAGAGTGCGCCGACCGTGATGGCTTCCGTTCCCGAAAAGGCAGTGGCCTCTGCGCCCGCCGCTGCGATTGCATC
>CAILBQ010000236.1 GCA_903832475.1 uncultured Acidobacteriota bacterium
AAGAGATTTTGAAGACCTTCTACACGGTCGACAAGATCTAGCTTGTCGACAACAAGCTGCTCTGGGCGGTTCCCGAAGCGGGCGTTTCGACGCACCTGCAGGGCGCCAAGCCGGCGCATGCGATCCTTGCCAACGGCGAAGAAATCGCGCACTCCGGCCGCAAGATCAGCGCTTCGATTCTCAAGAACCTTCGCACGCACAACGTCGCCACGGTTGAAGTCGAGAACGCGGAGCTCGATGGCGCGTTGACGGCTTCGGACGTGATCGATCTGACCACCGGTGAAGTGGTGGTTGAGGCCAACACCGAGCTGACCGCCGATCGCCTGCACAAGATCCAGGCCACCGGCGCGACGACCATCGAAGTGTTCTTCCCAGAGCGCGACGACGTGGGCAACATCATCACCAACACGCTGCGCCGCGACTCGGTGCGCAAGCCCGAAGAAGCGCTCATCGAAATCTACCGCAAACTGCGTCCGGGCGATCCACCGACACTGGATACGGCCACGGCTCTGTTCGAAGGCATGTTCTTCGATCAGCGCAAGTATGATTTCTCGCGCGTAGGCCGGTTGAAGTTCAACATCAAGCTGTATGAGAACCAGGACGCTTCGCAGCTCGACAAGCGCACCCTGACTCCGGATGACTTCTACGCGACCATCCGCTACCTCTTGAAGCTGCGCAAGAACATCGGCGCTGTCGATGATATCGATCATCTCGGCAACCGCCGCGTTCGCGCTGTCGGTGAGCTGATGGAAAACCAGTTCCGCATCGGCCTGGTCCGCATGGAACGCGCCATCAAGGAAAAGATGAGCGTCTATCAGGAACTCTCGACGGCGATGCCGCACGATCTGATCAACGCCAAGCCGGTCATGGCGGCGATCCGCGAGTTCTTTGGATCTTCGCAGCTGTCGCAGTTCATGGATCAGACCAACCCGTTGTCGGAAATCACGCACAAGCGGCGTCTTTCCGCCCTTGGGCCTGGTGGTCTGTCGCGTGAGCGCGCGGGCTTCGAAGTACGCGACGTGCATCCGACGCACTACGGCCGTATCTGCCCGATTGAAACGCCGGAAGGTCCGAACATCGGCCTGATCTCGTCGCTGAGCTGCTTTGCGCGCATCAACGAATATGGCTTCATCGAGTCGCCCTACCGCAAGGTCAAAGACGGCCGCATTCTCGACTACATTGAAGTCGTGAACGCGGGCGACAGCGGCCTGCGCGTCGGCGATCATCTTGAGAAACAGGAAGCGTTCCGCCTCATCGCGGAGCTCGAAGCCGCGGGCAAGCGCAAGATCGACTGGATGCCGTTCAGCTTCTACCAGTCGGCATGGGAAGAAGATCGCCACACCATCGCGCAGGCCAACATCAAGTTCAATGCGGAAGGCGTGATCACCGAAGAGCTGGTGAATGCGCGTCGACAGGGGAACTTCGTGCTGGTCAACCGGTCGGAAGTCGACTTTATCGACGTCAGCCCCAAGCAGCTTGTCTCGGTGGCCGCCTCGCTCGTGCCCTTCCTCGAGCATGACGATGCGAACCGCGCGCTGATGGGCGCCAACATGCAGCGCCAGTCGGTTCCTCTGCTTGTCGCAGAAGCTCCGCTGGTCGGCACCGGCATGGAAGGCGTCACCGCTCGCGATTCCGGCGCGGTCATTCTGGCAAAGCGCAACGGCATCGTGGACTCGGTCGACTCTGAGCGCATCATCATCCGCGTGGAAGGCGAACACCATCCCACGCAGCTGTCGCGCGAAGTCGGTTCGGACATCTACCAGCTCATCAAGTTCAAGCGCTCCAACCAGAACACCTGTATCAACCAGAAGCC
>CAILBQ010000237.1 GCA_903832475.1 uncultured Acidobacteriota bacterium
CATTCTCTCCTCGCTGCCGCCGGCCGGCGTCGGCGCCATCCTCGCGCTGCTGCTGACCGGGACCGACCTGAGCATTATCGGCATCATCGGGATCCTCCTGCTGATCGGCATCGTCAAGAAGAACGCCATCATGATGATCGACTTCGCCCTGCAGGCTGAGCGCGAAGGAGGCATGAGTCCCAAGGAAGCCATCTTCCAGGCCTCCATGCTGCGCTTCCGCCCCATCCTCATGACCACCATGGCTGCGCTCTTTGGCGCCCTGCCTCTCGCCTTCGGTACCGGCACTGGCTCGGAACTTCGCCAGCCTCTCGGCATTACCATTGTCGGCGGCCTGATCGTCAGTCAGGCCCTCACACTCTTCACCACCCCCGTCGTGTACCTCGCCTTCGACAGCTTGCGGCTGCGCGTACTGGGCAAAGAACGTGACACATTCCATGCTGATTCTCCCGAACCATCGGCAGCCGACTAATCGTCCCCGAATGGCAGACTAAGACAGGCCAACACCTATGAAGATCCATCCATCGCAAACCGCTCTTCTCCTCTCTACAGCAGCCCTGCTCGTCGCCGGTTGCCGCATTGGGCCCAACTACCAGGTGCCCGCCGCAACCGCCTCTGCGCCACCGGCCGCTTACAAGGAATCGCCCTCCAACTTCCCCGGCTCCGATACCTGGAAACCCGCGCAGCCTCAGGACGCCATGCTCCGCGGCAAATGGTGGGAGATCTACAACGACACCGAATTGAATGATCTGGAAGAGCAGCTCAACGTCAACAACCAGACTATCCGGCAGGCCTTCCAGAACTTCATGGCCGCCCGCACTCTCATCGCCCAGGCTCGCTCCCAGCTCTTTCCCACCATCTCTACCGGCCCTTCCTATTCACGCTCTCTCGGCTCGGCCAATGCTGGAAGCACCGCAACGTCTCCTCAACAAACTGGAGTTACCTCGCTGCCTGTCTCCGCATCCTGGGAACCCGATCTCTGGGGCCGCGTCCGCAACCTCATCAGTGAGGAGAAATACAACGCGCAACTCAGCGCCGCCGACCTCGAAAATCAGCGCCTCACCGAGCAAGCCACACTCGCCGTAACCTTCTTCGAAATCCGCGGACAGGATGCGCTGATCGATGTATACCAGCACACCGTTGAAGCCGATCAAAAAGCTCTCGATCTTGCCAAATCCCGCTACGAAACTGGCGTAGACGATCAAATCTCCGTCATCGAAGCACAGAACACTCTGCAGAATGCCCAGGCCAACCTCACCAATCTCGGCGTCGCCCGTGCCCAGTACGAACACGCTATCGCTATGCTCATCGGCAAGAGCGCATCCGACTTCGCCATGCCCGGCAAGCCCCTCAAAGCCACCGCTCCCGCGATCCCACTCGGTCTGCCCTCTCAGCTTCTCCAGCGCAGGCCAGACGTCGCCGCGCAAGAACGCAACATGGCCGCCGCCAACGCGCAGATCGGAATCGCCATGGCCGCCTACTACCCCAACATCACCATCAGCGCGGAGGGGGGCCTCGAAAGCTCGACCTTTAAGCACCTCTTCGACTGGCCAAGCCGCTTCTGGTCGATTGGCCCCGGGGTCAGCGAAACCATCTTTGACGCTGGCCTGCGCCGCGCCACCGTTAACCAGTACCTAGCCACGTACAACGCCGACGTCGCTGCCTATCGCCAGTCCGTGCTAGTCGCCTTTCAACAAGTCGAAGATGCCCTCGCCACAGTTCGCATCGTCTCCGACCAAATCAGGCAGCAGGAAGCCGCCGAAAAAACCGCAGAGCAATTCGTCCAGCTCGAGACCGGCCGCTACCAGACCGGCATTGACCCATATGTAAACCTGGTCACCGCGCAGCCCACGCTTCTCGCCGATCAACAGACTCTGACCAGCCTGCACACCCAGCAGATGACCGCGTCGGTCCAGTTGATCGAGGCCCTGGGCGGCGGATGGGACGTCTCGCAATTACCTTCGCCCGCAGATGTTTCGAAGAAAATCAGCCGCAGCGACCCCGCCCTGCAAATGCAGAAGTAGCAGCCAACATCCGCCGCAATCAACGTGCGATCGAAGTGAGCTTTCCATTCCCACTTCAATCGCCGCGTTTCGTTTTTGATTCGCTCCCAGTATCACCGCGCGCGGCATTTTGTCTTCAAAGCACAAGCCGAATAAGGCTTCTTTCTGGTGCTGCGTTGCATCGTAGCAATCGGTAAGGTATGCATCACTGGGGCTCGTTCTACCCCGTCCCGATACTTCCAGCAAAAACTCAAGGAGTTCCTCATGATCCGTACCGTCGGCTATGCCGCAAAACATTCCTTCACGGGCCTCCACCGTTACGAATTCGAACGCGAAGAAGCCCGGCCCAACGAAGTCGAGATTGAAGTGCTCTTCTGCGGCGTCTGTCACTCCGACATCCACCAGGTCAAGAACGAGTGGAGCAACACCGTCTACCCCTGCGTCCCAGGCCATGAAGTCGTCGGCCGAGTCACAAAAACCGGTTCCGCCGTCACCCGCCATCAAGTCGGCGACCTGGTCGGCGTGGGCTGCATGATGGATAGCTGTCGCAAGTGCGAAGCCTGCCAGTCCGGCGAAGAAAACTACTGCGAAGGCCCCAACAGTTGGCTCGCCACATACAACGGTCCCATGGTCCCCGCAGCAAAATCTCCAGATAATACCAACACCTACGGCCGCGACAACACTTTCGGCGGCTATTCCACCTCGCTCGTCGTGCCCGAAGACTTCGTCGTCAAAATTCCCACTGGACTCGCCCCCGAAGCAGCAGCGCCCATCCTCTGCGCCGGCGTCACCACCTTCTCTCCCATGCGCCATTGGAAGGTCAAAGCCGGCGACAAAGTCGGCATCCTCGGCTTCGGCGGACTGGGCAACATGGCCATCAAGCTCGCCCTTGCACTTGGCGCAGACGTCTACGCTTTCACCAGCAAGAGCGAAAAGATCAACGAAGCTACGCGCCTCAATGCCACCGGTATCGTCGAAGACGACGAAGATGCCCTCGCCGCACACAAGGGCTCCTTCGACTTCATCCTCAGCACCATCCCCGAGAAGCACGACCTCAACCCCTTCCTTACCCTGCTCAAGCGCAATGCCTCTCTCGTCGTCGTCGGGGCCCTTGAGCCCATGAAACCCGTCAACAACCAACTCGTCGCATTCCGTCGCAACAGCATCGGAGGATCGCTCATCGGCTCGATCGCCGAAACACAGGAGGTCCTCGACTTCTGCGCCGCCAACGGCATCGCACCCGACATCGAAATCATCGACATCGCCAACATCAACGACGCCTACAGCAAAGTCGAAAAAGGTGAGGTTCGCTTCCGCTACGTCATCGACATGAGCACTCTGCGCCGCGACTAAGCGCCAGTCAGCAGCTTGACCATGGTTGTTCACCCGGTATAGAAAGGGTGCCCATGGTCAAGCCTTCTCCTCCCTTCCGCTGGTCCGCGACGCGATCGCGCCCGCTCGTCCACTTCAACCTTCGCAGAACTCCACTCCGCGTTCTCGGTGTGGCTTTTCTTCTTCATCTCTTCACCGCCTGCGGCGGCCACGCCGCCTTCGTTCCCCCGCCTGTCGTCCTGAATGTCTCGCTCAGCAACAGTACCGTGAACATCTCCAACAACGGCACGCCCGTGCTTGTTCCCGTTACTATCAACGCCCCCACTGAGACCGCGTCCTTCCTTATCACCGGCCTCCCGGCAGGCGTATCGGCCACATACAAGGAATCCGAATCCAACCCATCCGGCCTGCTCACCTTGATCGCCACCTCCGCAACCAAGGCCGGGACCTCCATGCCGCAGATCACCGTCGGCTCCTCAGGACAAACAGCCTCGACCACCTTCACCCTGGTCGTTTCCGCCGCAAATCCCTAAGGCGCCACCACGCCCCTCTGCCCACTCTCTTCTCGCCGAGCAAGTCTCCATCTTTCCCGAAAATTCTATTCCGAAATACTTCCCCTATTGTATTTCGACGTGATATCGTTCAAGGCTCACAGAATGAAGCCTCGAAAACCGGCCGCAAAACAGCGCAGCCCACTCTGGTTCGCAGGCCCGGATGAACTCAAAGGAGCTTCCTCATGCAGCAGTCGCGCACTAACCTTTTTCACAATTTCAGGCCCCTCGCCTCCTGCCTACTGACCCTGCTCCTTGGCGTGTTTGTGTTCCTTTGCCAACCGGCGCGCGCTCAGATGTCTACGGGCACAGACGACAAGCTCAAGGCCGGCTTTGAAGACCCGCCAGCCTCCGCCCGTCCCCGCGTCTGGTGGCACTGGATGAATGGCAACATCACCCAGGAAGGTATCAAGCTTGATCTCGAATGGATGCACCGCGTCGGCCTCGGTGGCTTTCAGAACTTCGACGCCTCCCTCGGCACCCCGCAGGTCGTCAAGACGCGCCTGCCCTTCATGACCCCTTCGTGGAAAGAAACCTTTCTCTATACCACCAAGCTCGCCGACCAGCTCGGCCTCGAAGAAGCCATCGCCGGATCGCCCGGCTGGAGCGAAACCGGAGGCCCCTGGGTCAAGCCCTCCGAAGGCATGAAAAAATACGTCTGGAGCGAGATTCGAATCGACGGGGGCAAGCGCTTCCACGGCGTCCTTCCGCATCCTCCGGGCAACACCGGCGCCTTCCAGAATCTCGGCGTTCACGACATGCCCGCCGAAGGCGACCCCACCAAAAACCTTGCCTACTACGGCGATAGCGCCGTCATCGCCTATCGCCTCCCGGACAATGACGTTGCCATCGAAGATCTCAAGCCCACCATCACCGCCAGCGCCGGCACCATCGATGGCGCAGCGCTTTCCGACGGCGACTACGTCCACGGCGTCTCCTTCCCATCCGCGGAAGTCGGCCAGAAATCCTGGATCCAGTACGACTTCACTAAGCCCGCCACCATCCAAGCCATCTCCATGACGATGGGCGGCGCTTATAACTTCATGCAGATGTTCACCGGCTGGGGCGAAAGCAATCGCGACCTCGAAGCCAGTGACGACGCGCAAAACTGGCGCAAGATCGTTCACATCGAAAACGGCGCGGCGGGCACGACGACCGAGTTCGCACCCACCTCCGCCCGCTACTTCCGCATCACCTTCCTCATCGGCGCCCCTCCTCCAAATCCTTTCGGAGACATGGACATCCCCGGCATGAACATCCCCAAGCCGGACCCGCATCCGCCCATCCAGGTCGCCGAACTCGTTTTGCACACCGGCGCTCGCGTCAACCGCTTCGAAGATAAGGCCGGCTTCTCCGCTAAGCACGATCTCTATCAATTCGCCACCGCGCCCGTCCCCGCCACCGACGCCATCAAGCGCGACGACGTCGTCAACCTGACGAAGAAAATGCAAGCCGACGGCACCCTCGACTGGACCCCACCCGCCGGCAAATGGATGATCGTGCGCCTCGGCTATTCGCTCATCGGCATCACCAACCACCCCGCCTCCGCCGAAGCCACCGGCCTCGAAGTCGACAAGCTCAGCAGCAAGTACGTTCGCAACTACATGGACCACTACCTCGATATGTACAAGAGCGCGGTCGGTCCCGATTGGATGGGCAAACGCGGTCTTAAGTACGTCATCACGGATAGCTGGGAAGCCGGCGCGCAGAACTGGACCGACGACATGATCGCCGAGTTCACCAAGCGCCGGGGCTACGATCCAGTGCCCTTCCTGCCTGTGCTGACAGGCCACGTCGTCGAGAGCTCCGAAGCCAGCGATCGCTTCCTTTGGGACCTGCGCAAGACCATCGCCGATCTCACCGCCGACGAACACTACGGACAGGTCGAAGACTCCATTCACGCCCACGGCATGGGCCACTACGGCGAATCGCACGAGAGCGGCCGCGCCTTGATCGCCGACGGCATGGAAGTCAAGAAGCTCAACGAAGTCCCCATGTCCGCCATGTGGACGCAGTCCCCCGGCGTCAACAAAGACTTACCCGGCTACAACGCCGACGATCGCGAATCCGCCTCCGTCGCCCACATCTACGGCCAAAACCTCGCTGCCGCTGAATCCATGACAGCCTCCGCGAATCCCTGGGCTTGGTCACCCGCAACCCTCAAGCCCACCGCCGACAAGGAACTCACCCAGGGCATCAACCGATTCGTCATCCACTGCTCCGTACATCAGCCCCTGGTCGGTAACGATCCGCCCTCACAGCCCGGTCTTGGCCTCGGACCCTTCGGTCAATGGTTCACGCGTAACGAAACATGGGCCGAACAAGCCGGCGCCTGGGTCAGCTATCTAGCTCGCAGCTCCTACATGCTTCAGCAAGGTCGATTCGGCGCAGACATCCTCTACTTCTACGGCGAAGACTCCAACGTCACTGCCATCTTCAACGACAAAAACCCCGACGTCCCCGAGGGCTACGGATTCGACTACATCAACGCCGACGGCCTCATCCACGAGTTCTCCGTCAACGACGGCCGCATCGTCACCAAGTCTGGCATGTCCTACCGCGTGCTCGCGCTCGATCCTTTCTCGAAACACATGTCCCTACCCGTCCTCCAGGCCATCCACAAGCTGGTCGAAGCCGGCGCTACCGTATCAGGACCCAAACCCATCGATACGCCCAGCCTCTCCGACGACGAAGCCGAATTCAAAAAGCTCTCCGATCAGCTCTTTGGAGACGGCACTGGCGAACACACCGTAGGCAAAGGCAAAGTGTATGCGGGCGCAACGCTCGCCGAGTCTCTGCCCAAGCTCGATCCTACCCCTGACTTTGCCTACTCGAAGCCCAAGCCCGACACCAGTCTGCTCTTTGTCCATCGCCACCTGTCCGACGCCGACATCTACTTTGTCGACAACCGCAGCGACCACGCCGAGAGCCTCGATGGCACCTTCCGCGTCACCGGCAAAGCTCCCGAAATTTGGCACGCCGAAACCGGCGCAAGCGAACCAGCCAGCTACACCACTGCCAAAGAAACAACCACCGTCCCTCTGCAGCTTGATCCCTGGGGCGCGGTCTTCGTCGTCTTCCGCAAGCCCGCCAAGGCTCCTTCGCAAACCCTGCCCACCGTGGCAGAATCCACCCTTACCACTGTCGAAGGCTCATGGAATGTAGCCTTCCAGCCTCATCGCGGCGCGCCTGAATCCACCACGCTCGACAAGCTGATTTCTTTCTCCGACAGCCCCGACGCCGGCATCAAGTACTTCTCCGGCACGGCAACCTACACCAAGTCAATCGACGCCCCGCAAGCCTGGTTCGCAAAAGGCGCACATCTCTGGCTCGACCTCGGCGACGTCAAAAACCTCGCCGAAGTCATCGTGAACGGCAAGTCTCTCGGCATCGTCTGGCACACACCTTACCGTGTGGACGCCACCTCAGCTCTCAAACCCGGCAAGAACGAAATCACCATCAAGGCCACCAACGCCTGGGTCAACCGCCTCATCGGCGATCAGCAGCCCAACGCAACCAAGCTCACCTTCACTGTGATCCACCCCTACAAGGCCGACTCACCGCTGCTCACCTCCGGCCTCCTCGGCCCCGTCACCATCATCCAATCAACCACCAAGTAGCCAGCAAAAAAGGCGGCGCAGAACCATACGTTTTGCGCCGCCCACCCGCCAAGATTGTCAAAGTCTTTGTAACAGGGCACGACTTCAGTCGTGCCGAATAGAGTCACCAGAATGGTTGGGGCTTTAGCCCCCGCTAAGTCCTTGCGAACCACAAAGCCCGCAATCTACAGTCTCCCAGAAATTCATCCTACCCAGAACCATCCTGAGAGCCGCTGTGACACAGCCTCATCCGAAATTTCCGAGTTCGCGGTCATGCGTCCGAAACCTGCTGCCCATCCAACTGTCGAGCGCGGCAGTCGGATGGAAGCTATTGCTTATCCGGATAGAAGAACTTGTAGGCTGGAGATCCCTTCGGCGCCCAGTCTCGAGCCTTCATCTTCCATGCGTCGCGGCTCTGCGCGTCTCCCATGCCGGCATAAGCTGAACTCAGATTCATCGCCAACTCGCTCTTCTCGGCTCGTTTCTCATTCGAATCATCACACAGCACAATACAAGACTGAAATTGCCCCGTCGCCTTCTTGAAATCTTGCAGACTTAGGTAGGCGAAAGCGATCTCCCGGCACAGCAATTCGTCTTTGGGATTTCTGTCGAATCCAACCTTTGAGACCCTTATCGCGTCCTCTGGCCGACCAACAGCGTTGTAGGCGTAGGTGAGTTCGAAGACTGCTCTGGGGGCATCCGGCTTGGCTTGGTACGCGGGCTCCAGATAATCGATCGCTCGTCGAGAGTCTCCAATAGCGTTATAAAAGTATCCCCAACTGACCTTATGGGCTACGGGGTCAGACTTGTCCTCGTAAAACTTCAGCCAGTCAGGCCTTTCCGGCAGCCCAAGCTGTGTTAGAGCACGAGGTGGAAGCAAACCAGCAACTCCATTTCGATCCTCCAAGCGAATCTTCAGACTCGCCTTGTCTGGAGGGATTGGGTTAGGAGCATCATGGAAATTGCCTTCGAGATCTATGGTGAAACGTCCCACGTAATGTAGCGTAAATCCTGCTTGTGGGTCGATATAGACAAAACCGTAGGTGTAATCTTGATCTTGCGAATCATGATACAAAGCCACCCAGCGATTCTCGCAATCCGACATGTGGGAGTTATAGTCGAGACCTGCGGCTGTCCGCGTCGCATCTGCTGTGACTTCTCCTGAGCTACCCTTCTGAATAGAACGCTGAAGCGCAGAAGCCATCTTCACCGCTAATGCATCTGTCTGGCCACCGTTACTCCTCTGTTCTTTCGCATTGCATCCCTGAACCTCGCGGTCAGATTTCAGGTCTGCACATGGATTGTCCTTAACTTGACCCATTGCAGAGTGCAGGCAGCCAAAGGCCATCAGTAACGAAATTCCAAAGCTGGCTCTCATCTCGGGATCCTCTGGAGACAAGGAGATTCTAGCTCATGACAGCGAGAGGCTGACCCCTTTTGCGGAGCGCCTCTTGGCTCTTCGGGAGTCATCAAGCGCTGCGAATGTTTCCCTCCCGAGCGTATCGTGGCCTCTTCGCAAGTTCCGCACTGCACCTTCATCCCACAGCAGCCACTTTTACTTCCCCAGCTTCGCCTCCAGCCGTCCCCCGCGTATCCATTCCAATATCGTCCGATACTGATCGCTCGACTCATTCCCATGCCATCGCTGCCCGCCATTGTGTGTAGCCAGGTAGTCGCTCACATTCCCTGAACTATCCGTCGGCCGCGTCGGCTTGATCACAATCAAACTCTCGTCGGGCTTGGCAATATCCACCACGCGCATCGCGTACTTGTAGTTCTCCTCGCTGTCCTGATCCGAAAAAACACCCTGCGCATTCGGCGGATTCAGCTTGAAGATCACATGGCTCGCATGACAAAACACGCAAGCCTTCCCATCCGGCCCCGGCGTCGCCAGAATCGGCTCAACCTTGGTGACAAAGTAGCGGAAATCCAACACGGCACCCGGCTGCACATCTGCCAGCGCGTCGCCCAGACTCTTGCCGTTCTCCACACTGGTCGCAATCAGCTTCAACCGCGGATTCGTCGAGCTCTGCAACTGGCTCATGGCCGCGCGGAAGTCTGGCCTCTTCTCCACATCCTTCACGTTGCGCAGGGTGTCCAGCGCCGCCGCGCTTACATTCGCATCGGGATTCTTCAAGGCCGCGAGCACCGTATCCACCACCAGCGGATACTCCAGCGGCTTCTTGATCTTGTGTGCCGCCGCATTCTTGTTGAGATAATCCTGGTCCTGCGAAACCGCGCCGCCCGCAACCCCCAGCCGCTTCTTCAGGAACACAGGATTGCTCACCTCTTCCAGAAAAATCCCCAGCGCCGACGCATTCATGTTGGCAAACGCCGCCTTCACCGCCGGTTCCGTCTGCGGATCGTCCATGAAATGCTCCAGCGAAACCTGCACCGCCGCCCGCTGGATCTCAGGCGTAAACGAATGTAGCCCCGCCAGCACCTGCTCCTGCAGCTTCGGCTCATGCATCAACGTTGAGAACGAAGACGCCGCATCCAACAGCTGCGCATAATTCGCCGGCCTCGGACGTTCTTCCAGCTTGGTCCGCAGCGCCGCCATCACCTCAGGCTGCTGCTCCCACGCCGAGTCCGGCGGCAGCACAGCCAGCAGCGGCAACACCACCGCCTGGCTGTCCGCATTGCCATGCTCCAGGATCTCAACGACCTTGTTTACCAGCTTCGGATCGAGCGAAGAACCGGAACCGGATGCCGGCGTATTCAAATTCAGAATGCCTCTTTGCCCGCCCTCGTACACATACCGCACCGTCTGCCGCACGGTGGCGCTGGGATCTTCCGACAGGTCCAGCGCCGCCAGCGCAAACCTCGCGTCGCCCGCCTCGCTCAGCGTGCTGCCCGCCTTCAGCACCTCAATCTTCATCGGATCATCTGCGCCCTTCAAACATTCCAGCAGCGCCTCCTCCAGTTCCGGCCCCGAGCTCTTGAAGAAGTGAATCAGATCGCTGTCGTTCCCCACGCGCGTTTGAAAAAATCCATTGTTCACGTCATATTTGAAATCTACCGTCTCGCGATACGGCGAATATTCATACCCCGGCCGATGCAAGTCCGGCACGCCCGTCACATATTTGGTCAGCACCGCGGGCAGGCCAATCGACACCGTGTCCTTCTTCAACTCCGGCAGCGCGTAATGGCGAATATGAAAATCCCACAACGCATTCAGTATGCCTTCGCGACCCAGCGGCGTCCCTTCGCGCAACACCTTGGCCAACACCTGCGCCTGGTCCTTCGCGACTAGTTCGTAACCCGCATTGATGCGGTCCTTGTCTTCATCCTTAGAACTCGCTCGCACCCACGCCGAAAGATACCCCGTGTTCTCATCCAGCAGGTCATAAACGCTCTCCTGCAACCCGCGCCGCACCATCGAATTCGTTTCCGTATTCAACCGCGTCGCAATCGCTTCCAGCGTCCCGCGCCGCACCGCCGGTTGATCCACCTGCCAGTAATACCAGCGCCACAATCCCGAAGCTGCTTCAAACCTCACGAACGGCACCGGATCATTCAGATTCTTCTCCAGCGCGGCCAGCAGCTTCGTATCGCCGGTCAAGTCGCGAAAGTGCTGATTGAACAGCCGCGTCGCCCCCCAGCGCGTTCTCGCATCGTCCGAGCCCAGCGCCTCGACAAGAATTGCACGCCCGCGCTCGGCCGCTTCTGGCCTGCGCGACAGCACCATGCGCAGCGCGTACGCGGACGCACTCTGCACCATCTTCGTCTGATCTCCCAGCCCCTTGACCAACGCGGCTATCCCACCCGGATCGGCCATATGTCCCAGCGCCCTTGCTGCCGCTTCCCTTGCCAGCGGCTGATCGCTCTTCTCCAACACTTCGCGAATCTGCTTCAACACCGGCTCCGGCGCAAGATCCCAGTACTGGTCAAGTTGTTCGAGCAATCGCGGCACATCATTCGTCGCCAGCGTCGTCGCGGGTGCTGGATATCCAGCATCCCAGTTCTTCGCCTTGGTCGTCCCCGGATACAACGTCGACAGCGCCATCACCGCAAACTGCGTCGCGCGAAACGGCGTGTTGAATCCCTGGTATACCGGATCGCCTTCCCAGCTTCCCTCCGGCCTCTGCGCCGCCAGCATCGCCTTCACCGCCAGCGCCAGGTGCTCATCCGTCTCCGGCCTGCGTCCCGCTTCTGCCAGCGCCAGCACCGCATTGTACGAAACAAAATCCGCCGCCTTTGCCTTCTTGTCAAACGGGTATGGCCACCCGCCCTCGGCGTTCTCATACTCGTAGAGCTTCTTCACCATTGCATCGATCTCGTTTGCGTATTTCGCACGATCGATCTCCGAGAGCAGCATGATCTTCCAATTCAGATCGATGACATTTTTCGGTTCATCCGGCATGGCCAGTGCCAGCACATGATCGCGCTCCTTGATCCAGTCCTCGTCCTTCGAATCATGATGCGCCAGGTCAAACGTCTTCCAGCTTTGCAGCGCAATCTCAAACGGACTCACCTCCGGCTCACAACCATCCGCCTCGTCGCCCGGCATCTCCGTCAATCCCTTGTAATGAATCTTCAAAAACTTCGCATACGGCAGCGCAAAATCCTTGCGCGGCGCATCGTGCGTTACATTGCTTTCAAATTCATGCGCAATCAGCGGCAGACGGCTGGCTTCCGTCCGCGCGGTATAAATCATGCGCACCCAGTTGGTGTTCGGCTCTCCATACAGCGGCCGCGCATTGTTATAAATGCGATCGGTCAGGAATTCGAGCCCCGCCCGCTGCGTCGGTGCATATCCCTTGCTCACGGCCTTCAGATAGCCGCGTGTCGTGAACTGCGAAGGATGGCACGCAATGCATAATTGCGTCTCCGAATGCTGCATCGTCGTGCGCATGGCGACTGCCCCGCGCCGCGGCGTATTCGACAACCACGTATCCCCCATGTTGACGAGAAAATCCATCCCTGCCCGCACTGCCTCAAGCGGATCCTTGTTGGGCGGCACGTTGTACTCATAAGTGTGCAGCTGATATGCAGGGTGGTTCGCCGCCACCCGCACAAAATACTCCTGCCCCGGCTGCAGTATGCGCGTGCGGAACTTGTACAACCCCGGATAATTCTGCGTCGCTTCCACCTGGTACACAAACTGCCCGGCATTGAACGGCACTACATCTGCCTTGCCTTCCGCATCCTTGCCCTGCTGGAAAATATCCACATCCAGCGGCACATCGCGGTCGGTCACATTGAGCACAAAGTACACCAGCTTCGGCTGCTTCTCGCGGAAAGTGAAACGAAACCACTGAAACCCCTTCACCATCGCTGCGTATTGATCCTCATTTTTCGCCGGCGCATACGGCCGCTCATCGTCGCTGCCAAAAATCGTCTGTCCAAGTTCAAACGGCTGTGCCACCTGCCAAGTATCGTTCGGCTGGGCTGCGATCACTCCCCGTTTGATTCCGTCCGCCTTCGCCGGTGCCTGCGCTATCCTGCGAATCGTCGAATTCACCTCCGGAACCGACATACTCCCTAACGAGTCCATGGTCACGGTAACCGGACCGACCGAGCGCGGCCGGACCGTCAGGTAAAGATCTAAATCCGCCGGATGCAGCCACTTCGACGCAATCTCCCCCTGCGCGTCGCTCACCTTTACCTGCACGGCATCGTTCCCTTGCAGCTTCGCAATGTCTTTGACCGCCAGCGTCACTGCGTACAGCGACCCAGGATGCGCATCCCCCAGTTTCACGCTCTTCTGCTCCGCCGGCGCCACTTGACCTGCTCGCACGGCATGATTTGCGCGAACAACAAAGCCCAGAACACAGGCGGCAACAGCAAGCGGAACAACAACCCAACTCGCCATGCGGCGGTTTCGCAGAATGCGCATCATCTTCTACTCCACGTATTGAATTTTCGTTGAAGAGCAAACAGACCCACCTGTTCCCTCAAAACAGGGACTATATACCCCTTGCCATTCCCCCGGCATCAACATTTTTTGAGACGTCTCATCCGACGAATCTTGACAGCACCCCAAAACCCTTTTACGCGTGCCGGCGGCAGGCTTTTCATTGACAGACGCCAGACTCGGCGGCTAATATTCGGCTCGCGATGAGACGTCTCAAAATTGATGTGATTGGTTGCACCTAAAACCCATCGGTCCCCTGAAATTACCGGCTTCTATGTCGCTCGCAAACGCACGAAATTCGTTCCCAAGAGAGTGTCCGATTGATGACTTTCCCAATGGCATCACGCCACAAGCAACACGCGAGGATCGTTCTCTCACTCGGGCTCCTCGCCTGCTCCACCGGACTCATACCCGTCTCCCGGGCCCAATCTTCTGAATGGACCACCAGCAGCGGAGATGCCGCGCGCGACGCCTGGCAGCGCAGCCCTTCCAAGCTCAACCCCAAAACCGCGCCCCACCTGCAATTGCTCTGGAAGACCAAGCTCGACAGCAAGCCCATGGGCATGCTCTCCTTCCGCGAGCCTCTGATCGTTGCCGGCGTGCAAACCAGCGACGGCACGCATACCGTCGCCATCCTGGCCGGCGCCAAGAACGACGTCCATGCGCTCGACGCCGAAACCGGCAAAGTACTCTGGGAAACCAACCTCAAGTGGTCCTCGGACAAGCCCCAGGAGCCCGGCGAAGGCAACGGATTCATTTGCACCAACGCGCTCAGCGCCACGCCCGTCGTCTCTCCCGCCGACACGCTGAATCGCATGCTATACGTACTTTCCAGCGATGGCTACCTTCACAGCATGGATCTCAAAACCGGTGCAGACACCGACAAGCCCATCCAGGTCCTGCCCTTGCCCTACGGCAAACCCTACGGCCTGAACCTCGTCAACAATGTCGTCTACACCACCACCGGCCAGGGCTGCGGCGGTGTCCCCAACGCGCTCTACGCCGTCAATCTTGCCAACCGCAAGCTCACCGTATCCGACCCGCCGCAGGCCGGCATCTGGGGCACTGCAGGCCCCGCCATCGGCTCCGACGGAACCATCTATTTTGCCACCGGCGACGGCGAATATAATGCCGCCACCAGCAAGCTCTCCACCAGCGTCGAAGCCTTTACCTTTGCCAACGATTCCCTCACGCTGAAGGACTACTACACCCCCACCAATCACGTCTGGCTTACCCGCCGCGACCTTGACATGAACGCAACCCCCGTCGTCTTTCCGTACCAGGGACGCGACCTCATCGTGGCCTCCGGCAAAGAAGGCCGATACTTCCTCATGGACAGCAAGAGCATGGGCGGCGCCGACCACATGACGCCCATCTTTCGCAGCGATCTCATCTCAAACAAGAACGTCAATTTCCAAACCGAAGGCACATGGGGCAGCCTGGCTAGCTGGCAATCCGCCGACGGTACACGCTGGGTGCTAGGCACAACCGGCGGCGAACTCAACGTCCCCTTCCCAAAGACCTACGGCCCCACTCCCAAGGGCGGCGTCATAGCGTTCAAGCTCAAGGAGGACAACGGCAAGCTTCAACTCGTCCCCGCCTGGGCCTCTACCAACATGACCACGGCCGAGCCCCCCGTCCTGGTTAACGGCGTAGCCTTTGTGCTCGCTGCCGGCGAGTACACGGCGCAGGCCAATGACACTGAGGGCGGCTTGTATAGCGCTGGTGACCGCATCCATCTCTCCGTCCCAGCCAGACTCTATGCGCTTGATGCAACCACCGGTAAAGAACTCTACTCCAGCGGCGACATTGTTACATCTTTCCTTCACCAGGCCGGCCCATCCGTAGCCAGCGACAAAGTTATCTTCGGCACCTTCGACGGAACCATCTATTGCTTTGGCCTCAAATAGCTTTCTCCTTGAATTACTCAGTGAATTGGTCGTGCACTCGCTATCTCAGTAACACGCGCAGAGGAACCAACACGTGAAGATCACACCGTCAAGACGAACCGTCGGCATCTGTCTCGCCACTGCGCTGACCGCCATGTCCCTGCATGCACAGGAACAGAAGAACGACTGGGCCATGACCGGCGCCGATCCCGGCCAGAGCGGATGGCAAAAAGATGAGCTAGGCCTCACGCCCGAGTCGGTTCCTGCGAATTTCAAGTTTCTGTGGAAAATGCAACTGGGTCGCCCCGGCAAAGGCACGCCCACCTTCAGCGAGCCACTTCTCATCGGCCGCGTCATCAATGGTCAGGGATTCAAGGACATTGTCTTCATGAGTTCCGCGGACACTCTCTACGCAGTCGACTCTGAACTTGGACACCTCATCTGGACCAAGCAATTCACCCCAACCACAGCCGCGCCTCCATGCGACGTTTCCCATCTCAACATCCTGATGGAGCCGCCCGTCGTCATCAACTTTAACGCCCGTCGCAAGCGCGCACCCGGCACACCGCGCCCAGTCGAGCCGCCCCCGACAGAAGGCATCCATCGCAAGCTCGGCGTCTCACCCGGAGGTGGCTACTTCGGCTTCAAAGGCATCTACGTCCTCACGCCCGACGGAATGCTGCACGAACAAATCGTCACCACCGGCGCTGATTTCGCACCACCCGTCCCGTTTCTTCCCAACGCCAATGCAAGCCCCTACGGCATAAACTTCGCCGACAAAACTATCTCCACCGTCACCGCGCACGACTGTGGCGGAGCAGCCAACGGCCTTTGGTCCATCAGCCTCAGCTCCGGCGATTACCACGTTAGCAGCACCGATACCAAAACAGTTCATCCGCTCAATCTGACTGGACCTGTATCGATGGCGGACGGCACTGCCCTTCTCGTCACGGGACCAGCCGAACCTTCGGAAGCATCGAATTCCGATGCACACACAGCAAGCGTCGTTGCCATCGCAAGAGATATGAAGGTCGATGACTGGTTTACACCTCAGGGAGGCATGGCGAGCTATCAATTCGTCTCCCCCATCACCATCACCACCGGCAAGAAACAGTTCATCGTCGCACCCGGCAAAGATGGAACAATTGTCCTTCTCGATGCAGATTCGCTTGGCGGCCCCGATCATCACACGCCTCTCTTCGAGACACCCGCGCTCACCGCCCCCGGCGCAAAGCACACATGGGATGGCTTCGCATCTTGGACAGACAAGGCAGGCACAACCTGGGTCTACGCCTCTGTTTCCGCGCCCGTCGCCCTCAGCAACAGCGCTGTGAAATCCAACGGCTCTGTAACCCACGGAGCCGTCGTTGCATTCAAGCTCGACGCGTCAGAAGATAAGCCGACCCTCCAACCTGTTTGGATCTCACCGGACATGGTGAACCCCGCGCCGCCTCGCATCGCCAACGGCGTCGTCGTGGCTCTCGCAGGCGGTGACAAATCCAGCTCCGCCGTATTGCATGTTCTTGATGCATCTACAGGCGCAGATCTCTACTCCAGCAAAAGCGAAATCCCAACCTACACCGAGTACTCCGGCGTCTCCATCGGTGACAGCCACGCGTTCTTCACGGATCACAACAACGTCCTCTACTCGTTTGGCATTCCGCTCGAACACTAGACACTCGCGTTTCAGGCATCGTCATCAACAGGAGACAACCATGCTAGACAGGGCAAAGGTTCAGGACGCCGTCCACGCAGGCGCAGGCATTCTCAAGTTGGAGCCATCATGGGTTCCTCGTTCCTTCATGATCCCCGGCCGCCGCCTCAAGCTGCATCCCGATGACCTCTACGCCTTCGGTGCCCAGCGCGGCGGCATCAACGAGCGATGGTTCTCTTCGACCACCAAGGCCTCCAATGGCCCGCTCACCTCCGACGATGAAGGCTTGAGCTATGTGCATCCCGCATCAGGCCCGCGATTCCTCTTGAAAGAAGCCGTTGAAGTTGCGGGCGACCTGCTTCTCGGTTCCGACGTTATGGAGCGCGAAGGCGGTTGGAATCTCCTCTGCAAGTTCTTCGACAACATGGGTCCCATCCCCCACCACATGCACCAGAGCGATGCGTTCGCCAATCTGGTCGGCCACAAGGGAAAGCCTGAGGCCTACTACTTTCCGCCGCAATACAATCAGCTCTTCAATAACTTCCCTCACACCTACATGGGCCTCGAGCCCGGCACCACCAAGGAAGACATTCGTCGCTGCCTCGAGAAGTGGGATCAGGGCGATAACGGCATCCTCTTCCACGCACGCGCCTATCGCCTCGAACCCGGCAGCGGATGGCAGATCGATCCCGGCATCCTCCATGCGCCTGGTTCGCTCGTCACTTACGAACCACAAGTCAACAGCGACGTCTTCGCCATGTTCCAATCGGAAGTCGAAGGCCGCATCGTCGACTGGAGCCTGCTCACCAAGGACGTCCTCCCGCAATACACGCACGACCTCGACTACCTCATCAGCATGCTCGACTGGGAAGCGAACGTGAACCCTGAATTCGCCGCCACCAACAAGCGACATCCCGTTCCCGTCTTCCCCCTCGATGAAATGAAAGAACTGGGCTTCAAAGAAATGTGGATCACCTATGGCGGCGGCTACTACTCCGCCAAAGAGCTTACCGTCTTCCCCGGCCAGACCGTAACCATCACCGACGCCGCGGCCTACGGCCTCATCCTGACGCAGGGCTACGGTACCTTCGGCGGCACGCAGGTATGCACCCCGTCCATGATCCGTTTCGGCGAACTCACTGAAGACGAACTCTTCGTAAGTGCGGCAGCCGCCCAGCAAGGCGTACAGATCGTCAACCCCAGCCAGACCGATCCGCTCGTCATCCTCAAACACTTCGGCCCCGGCAATCCCGATGCAGAAAAGCTGCGGAAAGACAAATAGGAGTCGAGCAGGATGAGCCAAACGACCCACAAACACCCCGCCCTGCACAACGCCATGTGGCCTGGCATCGTCGGCAAAGGGAGCGACACCGAACCAGCCATCAACCTCGACACCATGCTCGCCTTGACCGCGGCCGCCGAAGTCGACGGTACCAAATTCGACGGCGTCGACCTCTTCCTTTCCCTGCCCCACACCAGCATTGACTCCACCGACGACGAACTCAAAGAACTTGCCACAAAGCTCGCCTCCTACAACCTTGTCGCCGGCTCACTCGTCGCACCCGTCTGGCCTCCCGTTGGCGGCGGCTCTGCGATGGGCTCCGCCGAAGAGCGCTCTGCCTTTCTCACCCAGGTTCGCAAAGCCTGCGCCATTGGCCAGAAACTTCGCGACCTCGGCATCCGCAAGTACGGCGTTATCCGAATCGATTCCGCCGTCGGTCCCTCCGAGTGGGCCGCCGATCCCGCCGCCAACACCCGCCGCATCGCCGACACCTTCCGCGAAGCTTGCACCATCGCCGAAGACCACGGCGAGCGACTCGCCGCCGAAGGCGAAATTTGCTGGGGAGGAATGCACGGATGGCAGCACATGCTCGACCTGCTCGAACAAGTCGCTCGTCCGAAGACTTTAGGATTCCAGGCCGACATGGCCCACACCATGCTCTACACCATGGGCTTCAACTCGCCCGAGAGCCGCGTCCTCCCCCACGACTACGACTGGTCCGAGCGCACCATCCTCACCGATGCACTACGCAAAGTCGCCCACGCCCTGCGCCCCTGGACCATCGACTTCCACGTCGCGCAGAACGACGGAACCGTCAAAGGCTCCGGCTCCCACGACAAGACCGGCCGCCACTGTCCGCCCGACGACCCCAACGGCAAGATGAACATCGTCGAAGTCGCTGGCATCTGGATGCGTAACGAAGACGGCTCCCCCACCCGCGCCTATCAACACATCTGCTGGGACGGATGCATGTTCCCCAACGCCATGATGACCTCGCCCCACACCTGGACCAAAATCCTCGCCACCATGATCCAGGTCCGCGACGCCCACGGTTGGGACTAAGGAGGCACATGCCAGGCAAGAAACAACTCAACATCGGCATCGTCGGCTACGGCTTCATGGGCCGTACGCATTCCAATGCCTTCCTCCAGGCACCGCGCTTCTTCGAC
>CAILBQ010000238.1 GCA_903832475.1 uncultured Acidobacteriota bacterium
CCCAGAGGCCGCCCATGGTGTAGTGCATGCCGGGGAAGATCTTCATCGGGACTTCGCGGGGGTCGTCGCCGACAAACTTCTCGTAGATTTCGAGGATGCCTTCGAGCTTGCGATTGAGCGTGGCCTTGTCGATGTGGGTGAGGTCGAGGTAGACCATGGGCTGGCCGTCGATGCCCAGGCCGTGTTCATAGACGACTTTGTGAATGGCGCGGGTGGCGACGTCGCGGGGGACGAGGTTGCCGTACTTGGGGTACCACTCTTCGAGGAAGTACCAGCGCTCGGACTCGGGAATGGAGCGGGCGGCGCGCTTGTCGCCGGCGGTCTTGGGGACCCAGACGCGGCCGCCTTCGCCGCGGGCGGATTCCGACATGAGGCGCAGCTTGTCTTCGCCGGGGATGCAGGTGGGATGGACCTGGATGAATTCGCCGTTGGCGTAGTAGGCGCCTTGCTGATAGAGGGCGGAGTTGGCGGAGCCGGTGCAGACGACGGAGTTGGTGGACTTGCCAAAGATGGCTCCGTTGCCGCCGGTGGCGATGATGATGGCGTCGGCCGGGAAGGTGCGGAGCTCCATGGAACGGAGGTCCATGGCGCAGATGCCACGGGCGGTGCCGTTCGAATCGAGTACGGCGGAGAGGAACTCCCAGCCTTCGAACTTGCGGACCTTGCCTTCGGACTCGTAGCGGCGGACTTGCTCGTCGAGAGCGTAGAGGAGCTGCTGGCCGGTGGTGGCTCCGGCGAAGGCGGTGCGCTGGTAGAGAGTGCCACCGAAGCGGCGGAAATCCAGCAGTCCCTCGGGAGTGCGGTTGAAGGGCACGCCCATGCGGTCGAGGAGGTCGATGATGCCGGGGGCGGCTTCGCACATGGCCTTGACGGGGGTCTGGTTGGCGAGGAAGTCGCCGCCGTAGATGGTGTCGTCGAAGTGCTTCCAGGTGGTGTCGCCTTCGCCCTTCAAATCCTTGGCCGCGTTGATGCCGCCCTGGGCGCAGACGGAATGGGAGCGCTTGACGGGGACAATCGAAAAGAGGTCAACGGAGCCGCCCTGTTCGGCGATCTTGATGACGGCGGCGAGGCCGGCGAGGCCTCCGCCAACGACGATGATTCGGGGTGATGCCATCTTGGGTGGTTCCTTTCCAGTGCAGAACGGAATTCCCGAGGGAACGCGTTCGAAAAGCTAAACCTCAGGGGCTAAAGCCCCTCGTATTTCGGGGCCCTATCGGCACGACTGAAGTCGTGCCCTTTCACAAAACCTACTTGGTACTAAACCTCAGGGGCTAAAGCCCCGTTCTCAAGCCGACCTTTGATTGCCTGGGTTGAAACCCAGGCCTACCCTTTTTCAAAACAGGCCGATTTACCGATCCGCCTCTATCGACCAGCTTTTCCGCACCTGATTCAAGCGTACGGGTTGGGGGCGGGTGCGTGCAGGCTGCCTGTTGCCGGAGCTACATCTTCGGGGGCGTTCTTGTAGTTGGGTCCAACGAAAGCGTAAAGGCTGGCGAGGCCGAGGATGGCGAGCAGTACGCCGAGCGCGGTGCAGACGTAGGAGAAGCGGCGGCGGGCCTTTTCGCCGGGGGTGATGCCCCACTTGGCGCAAAAGAGCCAGATGCCGTAGCTGAAGTGGAAGCAGACGGCGAGCATGGCGATGACGTAGACGGCGAGCATGAGCGGATTGGCCAGCTCGTGCTGGACCTTGGCGAAAGCCGCGCCGGGGTGTTCGGGGAGGCTGACGCCGAGGAAGCGCTGGCGCAGGACGTGCTGAATGATGTAGACGAAGGCGATGTAGCCGGTCCAGCGCTGAACGACGTAGAGCCAGTTCCCTGCCCAGGGGTAGTAGATCACGTTCGACTTGCCGCGCAGGGCGATATAGAGGCCGTAGAGGGCGTGGTAGGCGAGAGGGATGAAGATGAATCCCCACTCGAGGACGCGGACGAAAGGGAGCGCGTTGAGGAACTTGACCTGGGCGGCGTAGGCGGCAGGGCCTTTGAGGGCTTCGAAGTTCGACAGGATGTGCTCGATGAGGAAGGCGCCGATGGGGACGATGCCGGAGAGGGAGTGGAGCTTGCGCAGCAGGAAGGAGTGACCCTGGCCGGCGCGGAGAGGCTGAACGCCGCGGCGTTGACCTGGACCAACGGACGCGGGAGGTACGGCGGTTGCCATGTGTTGCTCCTGAAGTTCAGTGAACAGTGGACAGTGGACAGTGACCAGTGGTCAGTGAACACAATGAGGCGATTCGGCGCAATCGGTGCGGATCTGTCGAATCTACTGTGCATTATTGGTGGCGGGGATAAGGGCAGTCAAGGAAGGGACGCGATGCGTTGTCGCATTGCGAAATGGGTGTCGGGAAAAGGCACGGAGTAGGGAGTAGAAGGTAGTCAACAGAGAGTGGCGGGCGGGAGGCGCAAGGACGAGAGCCTTTCAGACAAGACTGAAGTTTGCGTATTTAGACTTCGGCACTTCTATTCCATCCGCTGCGTCTAGGTCTGGCAGGGAGTCGAACCAAGAGTAGAAAGACTCATCGAACCATGGGCCATCTTTCAGGTCGAGCTTTGGGGAATGGTTGTCATTCGGTTCCAGCACCAGGTGTTTCGCCGCAGGGCCGTAAGGGTCAGCCTTTTCCGTATATCTGCGGCGACCTCTTATTTTGTTGAATGGCAGCACCTTTTTGTCCCTGACCCGTGCGAACGCGATTGAGTCGTTTGACAGGCGAACGTAGCTGCGAAGACTGAAGACTGTGAAGACGCCCAGCATCAACAAATAGAAAATTAAGAAGATCAAATTAGAGAGCTTCGGAAATGTACCGCGCGTCAATAGCGGCCAGAGTGTTTCGATCAGGTAGCAGCAAGCCATCAAACCGTAGACCGTTGCCATGCCACGTGAAACGGGTTGCAGCCAATACGTGCGTGTACCTGTCGAGGACGCATGGCTGACCATGGCCAATTTATATCAGATAGTCGAATGAAGCAGGATTTTAGAGGGTCAGTAAAAACGGCGCGATCCCAGAGATGGGACCGCGCCGATACTTCGTTCGGCTTGGCACTTTGGGGAGCTTAGACCATGGTGATGGCGCCGTTGACGCCGTTGGGGAAGAAGCCGCCGGAGGAGGTTCCGGGGGCGCTGTTGTGGTAGGCGATGGCGAGGACTTCGCCGGGGGTGCGGACGATGGCAAGCGCGTTCTGGTCGACGGTGAAGAAGCGGGTTCCGGCCGGCGGAGGCACGCGATCGAGCGCGTCGAGGGCTGGGACGGCGATGGAGTTCTCGGCGATCAGCAGGCGGATGTTGCCGGAGTGAAGCGCTTCGACTTCGGCAATCCGTGCGGCCGTGGCGAGGATCTCTTTGCTGGTGATCAGAGGGGCTGCGCCACCGTAAGCGGAGACGCCGGTGTCTTCGAAGGCCCGGGAGAGGGTGAGGAACTGCTTGAAGTTGGCGAAGCCGATGCCGAGCGCGTCGAGGTTGATGGCGGGCTTGGCGATGGCGTCTTTGCCGAGGGCCGAACGAAGGAGTTTGACGTGGGTTTGCTCGTCGAAGGCGAGTTCTTCAGCGATGGCTTTGAGTTTGGCAGCGCCGATGCCGGTGTCTGGGAAGGTGACCTGATTGCCGCCGGTGGTGGGGCCTTCGTGGTCGATGCCGCTGGTGCCGATGCCGGCTTGAGAGATGTTGATGCCGTAGACGGCCTTGGTGTAGAACTCGGCTTCGAGGTATTCGAGGTTGAGGGCAAAGTTGAGGATGTCGATGTCGCTGTAGGAGGCGGCTTTCACGTTCTCAGGCGTGAGGCCGAGGGATTTGGCGATGGGCGTCTTGTCGAACGCGCCGAGTTTGCCGGCGGCGAGGGTGGCGCTGGCGAGGCCGAGTCCGGTGACGCCTGCGCTCTTGAGGAAGCTGCGACGGTTGGCGATTTTTTCTTCTATCTGCTGTGCTTCGTCTTGGGACATGTGTCCAACTCCTGTTTCGGATGAAGGTTCAGGTTCGCTGCGCTCAAACGGGGAACGAGGCAGCGAGCTTCAAGTCGAGGCGCGGGAATGCAAGGCGTTCAGGCGGTCAGAGTCGGATAGAGGAGATATCCGGCCGGGCTAGAAGAGATCCGGCACTGGGGAACGATGTAGGACGGGATATGGATTGGGTTGGGGCGTGAGTCTTTACGTTCTGCTCGGATGGGATGGGGCGATGGGATGAAAGACGCGGGAGAAGCAGATTCCCCTAAGGGGAATGACAGA
>CAILBQ010000239.1 GCA_903832475.1 uncultured Acidobacteriota bacterium
CGCCGAGCGGGGTTCCACTCCATCGTGCGGCAAGCGGGCTGGTGTACGTGATGGCGAACAGCTTTGAAGTGCTGGCCGAATCACGGCCAAAATCGCTGCCGGCAAAAAGGGCGCCGACTTGTTCAAATGCGTATCCCAGGGTGATGGGCGCGGCAAGACAATCGGCCACACCACGAAGCGACAGCTTGGCCCATCGGGCATACAAAAGAATGGCGAGAGCCCCGCTCAGGATGCCGATAGCGGCCAGCAGCGGGTGATGCACCATGGCCACGGAAAGCAGCCACGTCGGGTGGCGTCGCAGGTCGCTCAGATTCAACACGATCAGGGTAAGGCGCGAAGCGGCGATGTCTGCAAAGACGGCCAGCACCAGCGTGTTCCACGCATGGCGCGGATCAATCCCGGCTTTTTGGGAAGTGAACTGTGCAAGCGCGAGGGCAAGAAGAACGCCCAGGGCTGCGATGGCTCCGTAACTGGGAATGACGAGAGAGCCGAACTGGACCAGGGCTGGGTGCATTCAAGGCGAAAAGACCGAATCTCGTTCGGCAGGTCAAGAAGACCCGGAAAAGGCAGATACCGACCCACTCGGCCGTAAGTCTGTGCGCTGGTGAACCCGTCCTAAGACGGCGGGACTCTCCGCGCTTCATTAGGCATCCCGGACTGGCGGGCACGGCACACAGAAGCGATTGTCGAGTCGAGTCCCTGTTCAATGAATGTTGGTTCAACCAGCGTGAACGAACTTACCTGCTTTGCAGGCCGGTCTCTGAAATGGATGCTATGCGATGAGGCTCGGATTGGCAAGTTGCCCTCGACAAACTGCCTCTCCGCTTTGTCGACGCGGCTTCCGTTTCAGAAAACGACTACAACTGATGGGAGCGGTGCTATGCTAGGGCCAATTCTGTGATAACTCGATTCGCTCGCCTGCAGAGTCGGACTGATTTAGGCGCTGTCGGAGAGACGGATTGAAGCGAAACACGCAGTTGGACGGGCTTCGGGGACTGGCCATTGTCTCGGTCGTGATCGTCCACATGGCGGAAGTCCTGTTTGCCGACATTCCTTACAGCGTGATGGTTTCCCGCGTGTACCGGCTGATGTACGCCGGCTGGCTGGGTGTGGACATCTTCTTTGTGCTGTCGGGATTTTTCATCACACGCATCCTGGTCGAGGACCGGCATCGGCCGGACTACTGGTCTCGCTTCTACTTGCGCCGAGCGGGCAGAATCTTGCCCGCGCTCCTGGCGGTGTTTGTCGTGAGCTTTGTGTATCTGCGCGTCGCGCAGCCGCAAATTAGGCTTGGGGCGGCTGTATTGCTCCCAGCGGTGTTCTTCCTGGAGAACTGGACCGTGCTGAACGGGGCGACCATGCCGCTGCTTTCGCAAATTTGGTCGCTGGCGATCGAGGAGCAGTTTTACTTGCTTTGGCCATGGTCAGCAAAGCGGCTTTCGGAATGGCAACTGCTTCGACTTTCAATGGCGCTGATAGCGATATGCGAGCTAACGCGGTTCGGCTTGGCTGTCGCGCATGCCCCGGCTGCTTTTCCCTATGCTCTGACGCCATCGCGCATGGACGGCATCGCGCTGGGAGCCGCCATGGCGCTCGCGATGCGGTCGCACCGGCTTCGTGCGAAGCTCTTTCGCAGCTGGGCTTGGATTGCTGGAATCTCCGCGCTCGCCTTGGCAGGATGCTATTTCGGGCTTCACGGCACACTTACGGCGCTGGATGTTCGCAGCCAGATACTGGCTATTCCACCAGTAATCACGCTGTCGGCCATGTTGATCTTCGCTTCGGAAGAAGGTCTCTTACCTAGAGTCCTGGGCAACACACTGGAGACTCCGGCGCTCCGCTACCTGGGGCGGAGAAGCTACGGACTGTACCTGATCCACTATCCCATCTCCATCCTGATGATTCAGAGTCGTACGCAAGGCGCGCTGCGCAGGCTGCCGCCCGGGATCAGCGTCAACGCCGGGCTCGTCGTGCTTTGGCTCGCGATTACCTTGTTGCTCACGGAGACATCCTTCCGTTTGCTGGAGGCGCCGATCTTGCGCCGGACTCATGCCACGGATGAGTCGCAACTCACGTAAACTCCCTCTCCGGGGGCGGTAATTCAGGGTAGAGCCGCTGCCGGTACCTGGGCATTGTGGATGAAGCATTCGTGGACCACAGCGTCCGACACCTGAGGCCACTTGTGCGCCATCATCTCTTCCTCGCTGATCTGGTGAAGATCAAACTTCACCTGCCCATCGGCATGAACGGTCGCCTGCAGGTAGCCGTAGATATGCGTCAGCGAGTTTTTAGACGCCGTGTCGGGCAGCAGGTAGCGCTGTGCTCCGGCACTGCCGATGATGATTCCGGGAAGCACAATATCTTCTTTTTGCCAGAAAGCGGTGTCGTAGACGTCCGGCGAATAGAAGTGAGAGTGGCTGGCAAGCAGGTAAACGTGCTTGCCCGACTTCTGCGCATTCGCAAACCAGCGATAGACCGTCTCGCCCGTCGTCGTTCCCTTGTACCAGTCATCCATGGAGTGGCCTGAACTGGTGGAGTGCGGCAGGGCCTCGTGCATGCCCGCGACAATCGTGGTAATCCCGGATTTGGGGTCCAGATCGCGTTTCAACACCGCCCGCAGCCAGGTCAACTGAGCATCGGTGAATTCTTCATTGCTGGCATTGTCGAGCGTAATGAAATCCACGCCGTTGCGAACGAAGTGATACCAGGGACTGGTGAGCGGCGACGCTGTCCCGACTTTGTTGTCTGTCCGGTTCTGGGAGACAATTTCCGGACGATTCAGGAAGGCTGAAAACTTGGCGATATAGCGGTCGCGGGTCATGGGAGCAATGGTTTCGTGATTGCCGCGACCCAGGAAGACGGGCAGATCGCCGAACGACGCCATCTGGTGAAGCAGAAAATCATCCCACGCAACTTCGTCATATTCAGCCAGCGTCAGAGGCGGAGTGAAAGCAACCGGCTCCATCGCGACAAAGTCCTGGTCCTGCGTGTAGATCGCTCGGAAGTCGCCGAGGTGCCAGTAAAAGGCGTCGCCCTCCGCTTTGACCTGCGAAGCGATGGCCGGCATGACCAGGTCGCCGCAGTTACGGCTGTCGCCTGAAACGGCGAATGTCCACACGCCTGCGGAACTCTTGGACGGCGTCTCAGATCCGACAAAACATACATGGCCGAAAACGAGCAGGAGAACCGGAACGAGAGAAATTAGTTTGCGCTGCATGGGGTAAGCATAGTGCCGCCTTCCCATTTCATCAGCAAAGAAAATGGCCGAACTCCAAACTTTCTCCGGTGAAAGACTGCGTCACATTTGTTGACTGCCATAAAGAGAGTTTGCGCATTCCGTCAAATGGCTACCCTCCCTACCTGAATTTGCATCCAAGATTACTGAGCGACCTGAGCGGGTCGAGACAAGAAACGAAAGCCGCAACACCAACCTTTGCTTTTCAGGAGATCTCAATGACCGAAAATCGTGTACGTGCTGGCGACAAGCAGGAAGATCAATTTACCGCGTTGCTGGAAAGCCAGTCGGCGAGTCTGCCCAGCAGCCTTTTCCTGGGAGCCGCCATCGCCTCTATCATTGGTTCGCTATCCTTCAAGCTGGCGGGCAAGGACCATCAGGCCCTGTTTGTAGGCCAGTGGGCCGCACCGTTTCTTCTCCTCGGAATTTATAACAAGATGGTCAAGCAGCACGGTTCCGACGCTGCATCCCGCGAAGGAAACTAACCAAAGCTCTGAATTGGATGCGGTCCGCGTCCTCGCCAAATTCACTGGCGAACATGGAGCTAAAAAGCCCGATCCGGCGAACCCGGTTCGGGCTTTCTTTTCTGGCAATCTCTTGAATTTAGACCTTGCCCGCCAGGCTCTGCGCGATGCCCGCGGCGACAGGCACCTCGAACTTCCTCCCCTGGTACGCCATGATCATCAGCACGATCCAGAGCCCAATGGTCAACAGACCTAGCAACGACGAAACCATCAAGTGCAAGCCCCAGCCAGGAGCGCCGTAGTACACGGTGCTAACCCACGCGTAAGCGAGCACAATCCGAATAATGTGCAGTAGTCCAAAAACCACAATGGACTGGGCCGCGTGAAAGCGCACAAAGGGTCGCTTATCGATGAGCAGAAAGATGAGGTTGGAGAAGTCCAACC
>CAILBQ010000240.1 GCA_903832475.1 uncultured Acidobacteriota bacterium
GCGTGCCAACGTCGAACTGGCAGTGTATTCGGTGCCCAAGCCAGGTTTTCGCTGGACTCTGTCGAGATTAAAGGTAAGTCCAGCCAGTACACCCGCGTCGGCGATGAAGGAAACAAGGTCAGGTTTCATTTCTGCCCGAAATGTGGTTCTACAGTACATTATTCGATAGACGGCTTCGACCTGAATAACATTGCTGGACATGCAACTGCCTCGATTCAACGATACAATCGCAGTACGAAAACAGTCCCAGGAATTTCAGCAACTCCGCGAGTATGTAAAGAAGATGGCCTACGGTTCGAATGAATCACTGGAAGATTTCGCATTGGCGCAGAAGGTGTACGAGCGACGGGAAAGGGCATGACACTGCGCGCATCCAGCAAGGCTATAGTCATCGGAGGAGTGATCGTATGCATCACATCGATCGCCCTTTTGCGAAGTGCAGTTGTAATGGCTCAGCAAGTACCCGTTGCACCGACGTCTCCTGAATTCTTCACACAGCGCATCGAGCCGATCCTGGATGACAACTGCTATTCCTGCCACCAGGAATCGCAGTCAGGTGGATTGCGATTGGATACTTATGCGTCAATCCTTAAAGGTGGCGGACATGGTCCTGCCATCGTTCCTGGTGACCCGGATACAAGCCTTCTCATACAGATGATTCGCCGCGGCGGCAAACTCAAGATGCCTCCCAAGCGCGCTCTCGAACCAGCAGAAGTAGCAGACCTCGTTGCATGGGTAAAGGCGGGCGCAAGAGTACCGCTGAATCCTTCCAGTCCCACCACTTCACCAGATATCACCCGGGCTACTGGAGCGGGAGGTTCGCCGACCAATCCTGCTCCTGCAAGGACGCTGGCTCTAGAGAAAACGGTCAGCGACACCGTCTCTTCCCATGCTACGCCGGCTGTCTCCGACGCCGATTTTTTTGAAAACAATATCCGGCCTATTCTGGCCAACAATTGTTATACGTGCCATGGGGACAGTGTCTCTGGCGGCTTGCGGCTTGATTCAAAGGAAAATCTTATAAAGGGTGGTAAAGACGGCCCGGTCGTGATTCCAGGAAGCCCCGAGAAGAGCTTGCTTATCACGGCGGTGCATCAAACAACATCGCTCAAGATGCCGAAGGGCGGCAAACTCACGGCCCAGGAGGTCGCGGACCTCACCGAGTGGGTGAAGCGCGGGGCTATCTACCCCAAGAGCGCTCCTGGGACTGTTTTTTCTCCCTCCTTGAAAAGCGGAATTATCACAGACAAACAGCGTGCTTTCTGGTCATTTCAGCCTCTTAAGACTGTATCGATTCCTCAACCAGCAGAATCAGGCTGGGCAAAGACTCCCATTGATAAGTTCGTTTTGGCGTGTATGTTGAACGCCGGGATTAAGCCGGCAGCCCGTGCAGATCGCCGCACTCTGATTCGGCGCGCGACATATGATCTCACGGGTCTTCCTCCAACACCAGAAGAAGTGGAAGGCTTTGAAAAGGACAAGTCACCCCGTGCGTGGGAACAGTTAATCGACAGACTTCTCGCCTCTCCAAAGTACGGCGAACGATGGGGCCGGCATTGGCTCGACGTTGCCAGATACGCTGAAGATGATGTGCGAGGGCTCGATCCAAAAGGCCGTGGCTACATGCCGTTTTCGGGCGCTTATCGATACAGAGACTGGGTGATCAAGTCTTTTAACCAGGACATGCCGTACGATCAGTTCCTGCGCCTGCAAATCGCGGGAGACAAGATACCGGCAAAGACAAAGCAGGAGCAGGAGGACTACCTGACTGCTACGACCTACCTGGGTGCCGGGCCGTGGGTCTGGGATCAGGCGGAACCTGTTCAGGGACGAGCCGATGAGAGAAATGAACGAGTCGATGCGGTAACTCGCGGTACATTGGGCCTGACCGTAGCATGCGCCCGATGCCACAATCATAAGTACGATCCCATTACGCAGAAAGACTATTACGCTCTCATCGGTATCTTTGCCAATTCAACATACAAGGAATATCCCACAGTTTCAGAAGCCCAGACAGCCGCTTTCGAAAGGAATCAGGCAAAACTGGAAAAGCTGCAGATAGACCTGCAGGAATATACGCGCATTGAGACCCGTCAGCTCTCGGACGCGCTGGCAATGCAAACTTCGAGTTACATGGTCGCCGCGTGGAATGTTCTAGGCAAGCCTAAGAGCACTGTAGAGGAGGCTGCTTCGCAGGCCAAGCTGGACCCTGAAGTCCTGCGCCGCTGGGTGGAGTATCTGAGTAAGCCAGTCCAATATGACTACCTCAAAGATTGGCAGGCGATGATCGCCACCGACGGGGGATCGGAGGACCAGGCGAAGGTGCTTGCGGACGGCTTTCAAAACCTTGTCCTGCGAGTACGCCAAAATGCTCGCGATGTTGAAGAGCAGAATGACATCGTTCGTGCCAAAAACGATGTTCCCAAGCATCGCA
>CAILBQ010000241.1 GCA_903832475.1 uncultured Acidobacteriota bacterium
CGGATATATCGAACAAGGTCGTGGCACAGGCCAGCTACGGTGAGTATTCGCGCATGGAACTGGAGCGGGGACTGTCGCCTGAGGCCTTGACAAGACATTTCAGCGTGTCAGGAGACAAGTGGAAGATTCGCGATGAGATTCGCGGTATCGCGACCTTCCGAACGATGAATCTGCTTCAACCCTTTTCTTTCCCGAAACCGTTCGACATCATTTTCTGCAGGAATGTCGCAATCTACTTTAATGAGACTGATAAAGCCCGGCTGTTTCACAACCTGGTTCGATGCATGGCCAAAGATGGATCGTTGATCATCGGTTCAACAGAATCCATTTCAGCATTGGGCCTCGATCTGGAACCAAAGCGTTACTTGCGCACTGTTTTCTATCAGTCGAAGAATGCAGTTTAAGCGCAAGCCGGACGCGTTCAACCTCCACTCTTTCATCACGCGGATGATGGGAGACGAGGACCTCGCTCACGAAGTGGCGACTCAATTCTACGACGATCTCTTTTGGATGCTGACAGATCTCGAACTCCACGTCGGAACGGACGACTTTGAGTCGCTTCGCAAGCAAGCCCATAGGATCAAAGGATCCGCAGCGAACGTCGGTGGAGATGCGTTGGCGGATGCAGCCTCAAAGCTCGAACTTGCCACCAGGTCCGGTGATTCATCCATAGTGGCAAGTTTAGCTGCAGACACAGTTACTCAAGCTGCGTTGTTGCGAACGGAACTACGGTTATGGCTCGCGTCGTCACGCCGTCTTTATTGAGGATCGACGGAATCTGACAAACGAGAATCAGACTCCGCCTACCCGCTCATGACGATTGAATGCGATTAGTGCATGGTGTCGATTGCCATGGGTATTTCCATTGCCATCTGGCCATCATCTGCCATGGATGCTGCCATATGCCGCAACATCTCCGTACCCACAGGGGAACCGAGCCCGCTGACTGGGTTCCACCCTCGAAAAGCATGATGTGCACCGTTGCTTCCCGCTGCGATTTCATGAAATGCCGTGGAGCGGCACAGCTTGTAAAACAGCGGGTTTACGAAGCCCAGTTTCCGGCCTACTTTGTGATTAAGCACGATCACAAGGCCTGCAATCAATGCTGCTGCGGCACTTGAACCGCCGACCACCTGTCGCTGGCCATCGACGAGTATCTTGTACCCGCTGGCGGGATCTGCATTCGCCACAATATCAGGTGTGCCGCGAGACCTCTGCGAGACGTGGTTGTCCTGGTAGGCAGGGCGCGCAAAGTGACTACTGACCCCTCCGCCTGTGACACCGCCTGACTCGCTCCTGCCCCACTGTGATCCGCCATACGCTGAGCCATTATTCCAAGCCAATTCGTTCGTGATTGCGCCATCAGCAGACGAGAGCCGCGTACCCCCTACAGCTAGAACATAAGGAGACGAAGCAGGGAAGTCGACATGCATTCTCCCGTCCGTCATTCCGCAGCTGGATCCGTCGTTCCCTGAGGCAACGGTAATTGTGAGACCCAGCATGGCAGCTTCATGTGCAACCATGTTGAAGTTATCCATCGATTGCTTAGACCAGTGGCATTCGGCAGCCCCCCATCCAATGCAGATTACCGAAG
>CAILBQ010000242.1 GCA_903832475.1 uncultured Acidobacteriota bacterium
ATTTGGTCGGTCGGCAATGAAGAGAATGAACTCCAGAACGACGATGCTGAGCAAGGCGCAAAGATAGCCGCGGCCATGGTTCGACGTGTGCATGAACTGGACCCGACACGCGTTGTCTCCGCGGCCGTCAACGGCAACAATGAGAAGGGCGTTTCGCTGGCGTTTGACATCATCGGCTTCAACTACAACCTGGCCTTTCCTGAGGAGTACCACAACAAGCATCCTCAAAAAGCGATATTCGGCTCTGAAACATCGAGCGCCATTGCCACGCGTGGCGTCTATTCCACAGACCCATTGCGCAACACCGTCAATGACTATGACGCTGTCGTGCCATGGGGCGAAACGGCCGAAGACTGGTGGAAATTTTATGGCACCCGTGACTGGGCTTCCGGCGGATTTGCCTGGACCGGTTTTGACTACCGGGGCGAGCCCACGCCTTACGGCTGGCCTTCGGTTAACTCGCAATTCGGCATCGTGGATATGTGCGGTTTTCCGAAGGACACTTTCTACTACTACAGGGCGTGGTGGGGTAAGGAGCCGGCGCTCCACCTTTTCCCTCACTGGAATTGGGAGGGCAGGGAAGGAGAGCCAATCAAGATATGGGTGTACTCCAACCTGGAGGAAGTCGAATTGCAGGTCAACGGGGTGAGCGCCGGCAGCCAAAATGTGCCGCACCTGGGCCACGTTGAATGGACCGTGAAATATCAACCCGGCATGATCGAGGTGCGCGCAAGCAAGAGTGGAAAAGTTGTGCTGACCGAGAAGCGTGAAACATCAGGGACACCGGCGAGCATTCGCATGACAGCCGATCGCAGTGAGATCGATGCCGATGGTGAAGACATAGCCGTCATTCGCGTCGAGGTGCTTGACAAGCAAGGACGCGCGGTGCCGACTGCCGGCAACCTCATCGGTTTCAAGGTGGACGGAGCAGGATCCCTGATTGGCGTAGGCAATGGCGACCCCAACTGCCAGCAGTCAGACAAAGAACCCAGGCGAAGCCTGTTCAATGGTCTTGCTCAGGTCATTGTTCAATCCACCAAAGAGCCAGGCGAGATTCACATCGAGGCCATGAAGGAGGGCTGGGATGGAGTCGAGTTGACGCCCTTCAAGCTCAGCATCACTACCAGAAAAGTGGACCTTCGTCCGCAGGTCAGCTAACGAGCCATGCCAAGGCAGGTGCTAGAATCCGCGTTATGTCACGAACACGGCTTGCGACTCTCGTCCCTGCGCTCACACTTTCCGTGATGTCCTTCGTGGCCTGCTCTGCATGGTCTCAGGAATCTGTCGGAACTTTGAACCCTGCCGAGCAGCGAATGGTCGCTTCGATAGACGCGCATCGCGTCGCCGACGAAGCTCTCCTGGAGCAAATCATCAACATCAACAGCGGCACGATGAACCTGCCTGGCGTCGTCGCTGTCAAAGATGTGCTCGTGCCTCGACTCGAAGCGCTGGGTTTCACAACAAAGTGGAATCCAATGCAATCCGTAACAGGACGAGCCGGCGATTTGGTTGCCGAACACGCCTGCCCGGCTGGCACCGGCCATTGCGGCAAGCGGTTGCTCTTGATCGGGCACATGGACACCGTCTTCGAACCTTCCAGCTCCTTTCAAAAGTACTCGATAGTTCCGAACACCCAGGGCAAAGTAGCGACCGGCCCGGGCATCTCGGACATGAAGGG